>JAVXWK010000907.1:0-3364 GCA_032230575.1 Pseudonocardiales bacterium
GACTGGGTCTGACCACCGGACGCCAGTTGATCCAGGTCGGCGGCTGGGCCGCGGTCGACAACTTCGTCCAGCTCCAGCAACAGGGTTGCCACGTGGTCGTGCTCGACCTGTGCCTGAACCGGCAGACCGGCGACACGGCGGTTCTGCAAGGCGTGCGCGCCATCAACGAGCTCGTGCACGAACACGGCCAGCGAGTCCTCGTTTACACAGCCGAGGAGCGACCCGAGCCGATCGCCCGCTGCGTGGCGGCCGGCGCGGCCGGATACGTGAGCAAGTACCTCGGTGACGACGACGTGCTGGCGCAGGCAGTGGTCGAGATCGGCCGCAACGGCAACATCGTGACCAGCGCCTTGCACGATGCTTTGCGGCAGCTGGTCAGCCGATGTCGTGACGTCAGGCTGTCCTCGCCGCTGGAGGAAACGCTGGCGCTGCTCGACCGCGGTCTGTCCGACCAGGAGGTGGCCGACCGTTTGCACAAGTCGAGGCGAACGATCGAGGAGCACAAGCGCAAGATCCTCGAGCTGTTCGGCGAGGAGTCGGAGAACCGTCAGCGCGGCTTCGGCGACCTGCGCCGCGAGCACGGAGTCGGCCCTGGCGACCTCGTCAACGACCAGCCCGGATCGCGTCCGTCCAGAGGACTGCTCCGAGAAGCGCTTTCCTGGCTGGAACCTGGCAGGAGACGACGAAGATGATCGAAGCGCACACGGGGTTCATGCGCCCAGCAGCCTGGCGACAGCCCAGTCCTGCACCGCGACGCCGACCGACTTGAACACCGTCCGGCCCTCGCGCAACGGCGGATTCCCCAGCGCCGCACCGAGTTCGACGAGCGACTCGAGCCGCAGCACCCCGGACCGCACCGCCCGGATGATCTCCCCCGCCTCGCTCAACGCGGCCTCGACCTGGTCCACGACCACGACCTCCGCGGACTCGAGCAGCGCCTGCGGCAGCTCCCGCATCACCGGCCGGTACGAGCCGATCGCGTTGACGTGCACCCGTTCCTTCAACGCGTCGCAGGAGAACAGCGGCACCGTCGACGCGGTCGCGCAGCACACGACGTCCGCGCCCTCGACCGCTTCCTCGGCGTCCACCGCCACGTCCATGACGGTGTCCGGCAGCTCGTCCTTCAGGCTGTCCAGCAGCGCCTCCGCCTTGCGTGCGTTGCGGTTGAACACCACGAGCTTCTTCAACGGCCGCACCGCGTGCACGGCCCGCACCTGGTCCGCCGCCTGCGCCCCGGCCCCGAGCAACGCGAGGTGCGACGCGTCCTCGTCGGCCAGCAGATCCGTTGCCACGCCGACGACAGCGCCGGTGCGGAGGGTCGTGAGCGGCACCGCGTCCGTGACGAACTGCCCGTCCGGGTGCGAGTAGACGATGGTGCCGGTGATCACCGGATCGCGCTCGATCTCGATGCTGATCACCTTGACCGCCGTGGACCTCGTCGGCCGGTGGTGCACCGACATCACGAGCGAGCGGCTGTCGCTGAACGCCTGCCGCGGCGGCAGCTCGAACTCCCCCGCCGTCAGCCCGACGAACGCTGCGCGGACGGCTTCGATCGCTGCGGGCATGGTCATGGTTCGGATGGTAACGACCGGGCCACGGCTGGGGTCCGCGGCCCGGTCGTCACCTCGCGAGCGGCCTCGCCCTAGTCAGTCGGGCGTTCGAGCCGCATCCAGTCCACCCGCGCGTGCCGCCACTCCGGGTTCGCCGCGGCGAGCGCGGTGCCGGTGAACAGTGCCACCGATGCCGGCGCCGCCGGCATCGCCGTGAGCCGTCGCGTCATGAGCACTCCAACTCCATCTCGTCGATCCGCACGAACTGGGACGTGCCGGTGGTGGCGAAGATGGCCTGCACGTAGACCACGTTGCGGCCGTTGAGGTTCACCTGCGTGACGATCGGCTGGTACACGTCGCCCTGCAGCCACGGTGCCGACGTCGCGATCATCCGCCAGCCGTTCGGGTCCCACACCTGCAGCTCGACCTGGTTGGGCCGGCCGACAGGGTTGGCCATGATCCGCGCCTGGCAGTTCGCCCGCCCTCCCCAGGAGGACACGTCGATCCGGCGCCGGTTCGCCGCCCAGCCGCCCGCGGAGTAGAGCCAGCCGTTGTTGGAACCCTTGTACGCCACGCCGGGCACACCGTCGTCGTCGTAACCGGCTTGGGCGTTGCTGCCCGAACTGGCCGGCTCCCACCGGTCCCAGTAGGCCCCCTCGAACCCGTCACGCGCGTCACCCGCCGCGTTCGCCGCGCCGCTGAACGCCGCCGTCGCCGCCAGGGCCGTCACCACCGCTACCACTGCTGCTCGCATGTTCGTTCTCCCCCTCAATTGTTGTTCGCTACCAACGACGCGGAATGCAGTCAGGTCGAAGTCGTCCAGCCGGACGACCTCCCTGCCGGGTGCCGGCCTCCTGGTACGCCGCCGGCGATCCGACGGCCACCGAGTCACTCGAGATCAACCCACCTGTGCTCGCGTTGTAGACCTCGAGCCGGATGTTGCCGGTGTTCTCCCGCTCCGCCTCCGTCTCGTTGTGGACGTGAGTCCACCAACCCCGCGGGGTCCGGCGCGTCGGCACAGGCCACGGATTTAGGACGGCGACCTTGCCTAGTTAGCACCGCAGCGGAATCGGAACCGAGCTGGCGCTCGCGGCCCGTTAGCCCGAATGCTGGACCGCGTGACCCCGCTCTTCGGACGAGACGACCAGCTGGCCCGGTGGCACGACGCCCTGGCGTCCTGCCGCTCGCTGGCGATCCGCGGCGAGGCGGGCATCGGCAAGTCACGGCTGGTCGCGGAGTTCGCCACCATCGCGCAGTCCAGCGGCTTCACGGTCCTGCGCGGCCGGGCCCTGACCGACGCGCTGCTGCCGGTGACGCGGCGCGGCTGGCCTGAGCTGCCCGCCTGCTACCGCGACGCCCTCGGCGAGCTGGTTCCGGAGTGGCGCACCGGAAATCCCGTCTCGTCCGACGTCCAGGCCGAGGCGGTCGTGCGGTTGCTGCACACCATCAACGGCGTCCTGATCCTCGACAACGCGCCTGCTCACCCGCACATCGCCGCGAACGCCGTCCTGGTCACCACCGAGCGCACCTCGACGGGAGCCGACCTGCTCCCGCGTCTCACCGAGGACGCGTCTCGGGCCCTGATCTCCAGCTTGGGCGGCTCGCCGTCGGTGTGCGAACGGGCAGAAGGACTTCCGCTGGCCATCGTGGAGCTGTGCGCGACCGGCAGCTCGCCGACCATCGACGCCTTCGTCGCTTCCACGCTCGCGCTGCTGGATCCGGCGGCCGCCGAAGTCGCGCACGCCGCCGCTGTGATCGATGATGTCCTTACATGGCAAGAAGTTCAGCCGCTGACCACTCTCGACCCGGACACG
>JAVXWK010000922.1:0-4750 GCA_032230575.1 Pseudonocardiales bacterium
GCAGGTCGGCTCGCATCGTCGACCGCAGCACCGAAGCCGGAACCTCGTCGACCAGCGAGGTGATCGGCGGGCCGTCCAGCACGATCCCGTGGTTGCGCAGGATCCAGCGAGCGTGCGGCGAGTTGCAGTGGGTGTCCCAGATCAACGTGCGGTGGCCGTGGTCGTTGAACAGCCACGGAACCCCGAGGCCCGCCACCGAGCGCAATGACTCGACGTCGGCGTAGGAGCCCTCGATCTCGGTCGACCAGTGGCCTGGCCGCAGGGGAATCTCGTCGTGCAGCGCACGAAGGCCGGCCTCCGCAGCGCCGGACGGCAACGAGGTGCACGCGACGATGAAGTCGCAGTCACTGTGGATGTCACCGGCGCCGAGGGCGAACGAGCCCTGGACGTACGCACCCACGTAGGTGGGGCCGAGGATCTCGCGGATCGACGAGACGAGGTCGGCGAGCAGTGCGTTCAGATCAGCGAATGGCGTGAACAAGGCGAACTCCAATGAACCCGTGGCCAGAAGGCAAAACGGGCGCGGCGGAGCATCGGACTCAGCCGCGCCTAGGGCGGCGGGTCCGGTCAGTCGCGTTGCAGCTGCATGCAGTCACGCAGCCACCGTAGCCGGGCGAACCCGGACAGGTCAGGCGATTTTGCTCAGCACGACGTCGAGCACCAGCACGGCACCGGCCTTGTCCAGCGGTTCGTTGCCGTTGCCGCACTTCGGCGACTGCACGCACGACGGGCAGCCCATCGAACAGGAGCACGAGCTGATCGCCGAACGGGTCGCCGACAGCCACGCCCGCAACGCCGAATGCCCGCGGTCCGCGAAGCCCGCGCCGCCGGGATGTCCGTCGTGCACGAAGACGGTCGGCATCCCCGTGTCCGGGTGTACGGCCGTCGACACGCCACCGATGTCCCACCTGTCGCATGTCGCGAACAGCGGCAGCAGGCCTATCGCCGCGTGTTCGGCGGCGTGCAGCGCGCCGGGGATCCGTTTGCTCTCAACACCTCCGCCGGCCAGCAGCGACTCGTCGACCGTGTACCAGACAGCGCGGGTCTGCAGCGTCTGCTCCGGCAGGTCGAGCGGGATCTGGTCGAGCACCACGCCGGACGGCAGCCGCCGCAGGTAGCCGACGACCTGCGTGGTCACCTCCACCTCGCCCAAAGACACCGAGACACCACCGAAATCGGTGCGTTCGACCTCGCGCACCACCGTGATGTCCACGCAGTCGCGCGGCTGTGTCGTCCACTCCGGGTCTTCGCGGTGCACCATCGCGAGGCCGCTCTCCAGGTCGAGCTCGTCGACGACGTACGCGCGGCCCTGGTGCAGGTAGAGGGCACCGGGATGGACCTGCCAGCAGGCGGATCCGGGGTCGACCGTGCCGAGCATCCGGCCCGAGTCGGATTCGACGACCGCGACCTGGTCACCACCGGAGCCGCGGATGTCCACCCCGGCGTGCGGCCTGTCGTGCGACGCCCAGTACCAGCCCGCGGGCCTGCGTCGCAGCAGCTTCTCCGCCACCAGCTCGGCCAGCACGGTCTCGGCCAGCGGACCGCCGAAGTCGGCCAGACAGGCCGGGGTCAACGGCATCTCGGACGCGGCGCACGCCAGCTGCGGCCCTAATACGTAGGGGTTCAACGGATCCAGCACCGTCGCCTCGACCGGCCGGTCCAGCACCGCGGCAGGGTTGTGCACCAAGTAGGTGTCCAACGGGTCGTCGCGCGCCACGAACACCACGAGCGCGCTGTCGCCTGACCGCCCGGCCCGGCCCGCCTGCTGCCAGAACGACGCCAGCGTCCCCGGAAAACCGGCCACCACCACGGCGTCGAGGCCGGCGATGTCGACGCCCAGCTCCAGCGCGTTCGTCGTGGCCACGCCCAGCAGATCGCCTGTGGACAACGACTTCTCCAGCGCCCGCCGTTCCTCCGGCAGGAACCCGCCCCGGTAGGCGGCCACGCGAGAGGGCAGCTCACTGTCCACTTCGGACAGAATTCGCTGGGTGCCGAGTGCCGTCAGCTCCGCGCCACGCCGCGACCGCACGAAGGCGAGCGACCGGGCGCCCTCGATGACGAGATCGGCCAGGATCCGCGACGTCTCCGCGCCGGCCGACCGCCGGATCGGAGCACCGTTCTCACCCTCCAGAGAGGTCAGTGGGGGCTCCCACAGCGCGACCGTCCGCGAGGCACGCGGTGAGAAGTCGTCCACGACAGCGGAAACCGGCACCCCGAGCAGTCTTTCCGCCGACGAAGAAGGATCAGCCACAGTGGCCGATGCCAGAACGAAGATCGGATCCGCGCCGTATTTGCGTGCGACCCGGCGAAGTCTTCGCATCAACAACGCGACGTGCGACCCGAAAACGCCGCGGTAGGAATGGCACTCGTCGATCACCACGTACTTCAGCCGGCGGAAGAACCGCAACCATTTCGGGTGCTGCGGCAGGATTCCGCGGTGCAGCATGTCCGGGTTCGTGAAGACCCAGTTGGCGTGCGCCTTGACCCAGTCGCGTTCGGCCATCGGGGTGTCACCGTCGTAGGCCGCCGCGCGCACGCCCTTGATGCCGAGCTCGTCGAGCGAACGGAGCTGGTCCGCTCCAAGGGCTTTGGTCGGTGACAGGTACAGAGCGGTGGCCTTCGTGTCCGCCAAAAGAGTGGAAAGCACTGGCAGTTGGTAGGCAAGTGACTTGCCGGACGCGGTGCCCGTCGCGAGCACGACATGTGATCCGGACCACGCCAGCGTCGCCGCTTCGGCCTGATGCCGCCACGGCTCCCGCACCCCGGTCTCGGTGAAGGCGGCGACCACCGCCGCAGCGGCCCACGAGGGCCATTCGACGTGATCAGCCTGCCGCAACGGCAGATCACGTGCGTGTGTGAGAGGCGACTCACCGGCGGGCACCCCCGCCAGCACGCGGTCCAGCAACCGCCGTCCCTGATCCACCACGAGGCGAGCTTCGCACACGGCACCGACAGTTCCGGCTGGGGCGTACTCGACTTCCTGCGCAGATAACGGTGTGTGCACGGATCGGGACAGTTCGTTGCCTCGTTGCAAGCACCCCCTAGACTCCCCGCTCATCGCATCCAATGAGGGATGCGTCACGTCGCGCTGGGCGGCTGGACTGCCTTGGCGCTGCACATGGCAACTCACCAGGAGGACGGATGTCCCGGCAATTCCTCGCGGAGAGCCTCGAGCTCTCCGGGGGTGATCGCGGCGTCGTAGCCGTGGTCGCCGTGGTCGCCCTGGCTGCTCTCGCCGTCGGGTACGTGCTGCTCAAGGAGGTGCTGGCCGCAGGCCAGGGCACCCCCAAGATGCAGGACATCGCCAAGGCGGTTCAGGAGGGCGCAGCGGCCTACCTCAACCGGCAGTTCCGCACGCTCGGCATCTTTGTCGTGATCGTGTTCGTACTGCTGTTCGCGCTACCGGCAGATGATTTGGCCGAACGAATCGGCCGATCTTTGTTCTTCATCGTCGGTGCCGCGTTCTCGGCGACTATCGGCTACCTGGGCATGTGGTTGTCCACGCGCGCCAACGTGCGTGTCGCCGCCGCCGCGAACGAAGAAGGCGGTCGCGAAAAGGCGACGCGCATCGCGTTCCGCACCGGTGGCGTGGTCGGTATGACCACCGTCGGCCTCGGCCTCTTCGGCGCGGCGCTGGTCGTGCTCGTGTACGCGGGTCAGGCCCCGAAGGTCCTGGAGGGCTTCGGTTTCGGTGCCGCGCTGCTCGCGATGTTCATGCGTGTCGGTGGCGGCATCTTCACCAAGGCCGCCGACGTCGGCGCCGACCTGGTCGGCAAGGTCGAGCAGGGCATCCCCGAGGACGACCCCCGCAACGCCGCCACCATCGCGGACAACGTGGGCGACAACGTCGGTGACTGCGCCGGCATGGCCGCGGACCTCTTCGAGTCCTACGCCGTGACGCTCGTCGCGTCGCTGATCCTCGGCACCGCCGCGTTCGGCGCGCAGGGTCTGCTGTTCCCGCTGATCGTCCCCGCGATCGGTGTGCTGACCGCGGTCATCGGCGTCTACACGACGAAGGCGAAGGCGGGCGAAAACGGCCTCGCGGCCATCAACCGCTCGTTCTACATCTCCGCGGTCATCTCCGCGGTGCTGTGCACGATCGCGGCGTTCTCGTTCCTGCCGAGCTCCTTCGCGGACCTCAACGGCATCAGCGACGCGGTCAAGTCCACCAGCGGCAACCCGGCGCTGATCGCGTCCGTCGCGGTGATCATCGGCATCGTGCTGGCCGGCGTCATCCTCTGGCTGACCGGCTACTACACCGGCACCGAGCACAAGCCGGTGCAGGAGGTCGGCAAGACCTCGCTGACCGGTGCGGCCACGGTGATCCTGTCCGGTATCTCGGTCGGTTTCGAGTCGGCCGTCTACACCGCTCTGGTCATCGGTGCCGCCGTGTACGGCGCGTTCCTGCTGTCCGGTTCGGTCGTCATCTCGCTGTTCGCGATCGCGCTCGCCGGTTGTGGTCTGCTCACGACCGTCGGCGTCATCGTCGCGATGGACACCTTCGGCCCGGTCTCCGACAACGCGCAGGGCATCGCCGAGATGTCCGGTGACGTGCACGGCGAGGGCGCGCAGATCCTCACCGAGCTCGACGCGGTCGGCAACACCACCAAGGCCATCACCAAGGGCATCGCGATCGCGACGGCCGTGCTCGCCGCGACCGCGCTGTTCGGGTCGTTCACCGCGGCGGTCCGCGGCGCGTTCGCCGAGACCGGGCTCGAACTGGGCAGCCTCAGCGCGGCGGAGCAGCTCA
>JAVXWK010000956.1:0-5706 GCA_032230575.1 Pseudonocardiales bacterium
GGACTCGGTGCCGTCGCCGAACGACCACCGCGTGGCGGCGTGGCTCGTCGAACGCACCTGCGCGGTCAGCTCGAACTCGTCCCCGACCACGCCGTGGTTGCCTGGCTTGACCACGAGGGAGACAGCGGGAGCCGGTTGCTGCGGCTGGAGCGGCTGACCGTCACGCGTGGGCTGGTCGAGGGTCCGCTTCTGCTGCCCGGTCTTCGCCACCTGGTCGGCCACCGCGGGCTGGTCGGACCCGGTCGCGGTGTCGTCCTCGGCCGGCGTGTACTTGGTGATCATCTTGGTGTCGCCGGACAGGTCCAGCACCCCGGCCGTGTTGCCGTCGGGGTCGTTGAAGAAGACGATGCCGTCGCGGGCGATCAACTCGAACCGCGTCGGCTTGTCGAACAACTGCCGCTGCGCGACCACTCGCGAGGTGGCGAGGTCGACGATCGTGGCCTGCCCGGTGGAGTAGTCCGGCACGACCGCGCGGTTGTCGACCTCGATCGGTGTACCGAGGCCGGCGCCCGCGGCACCGACCTGCACGGGTGCCGCGCAGCCGGTGTCGAACGCGCACGAGGTCAGCTCGCCCTGGCCGGTCGCGATGAGCACCCTGGCCCGGTCGGCGGACCCTCCGATCGCCACCGCGCCGGCGGGCACGCCGAGCTGGATCGACCGGGCGACGTTGCCGGTCTCGGGGTTGAGCAGCTCGACGGTCCCGTGTTCGCTGTCCACCAGCGCGGGCTTGCCGTTGGTGACGGTCAGCCGGACGCTCTTCGTCGCCGTGCCGCGGCTTCGTCGCTCGCCGTTGTTCAGCCAGACCAGGTCGCCGGAGTTGTCGTCGAGGGCCCACAGCCGGCCGCGGCCGTCCACGACGACGTTCTCCGGCTTGAACGCGTCGGCCAGCCGCTGTGCCTTGTTCCGCGTCGCCAGCGAAGCCGTGTCGACCGAGGCGACCTGTCCACTGTGGACGTCGGCAACGTGCAGCACGTCCGGGCCGGGCAACGCGACCAGGCCCTCGCTCGGGGGCAGGACGTCCACCGGCGGGGAGGCCTGCTCGGTGGCGCTGTCGACGTTGCTCAGCTGTCCGGTCGCCCGGTTGAGCACGACGGCCGCGGTGCCGCGCTGGACGACGCTGAGCGCCGTGCCCGCCGTGGCGACCGGTACGTGGGACTTCACCTCGGCGGAAGCGCCGTCCACCAGGGTCGCCTCGCCGGTCTGGGTGGACGCGAGCCACACCGTGCCGGTCCGCATGTGGACCTGGGCGGCTTCGTAGCCGGGCCCCACGACGAGCACGGCCGCGGCGAGCCCGCCAACACCGAGGAGAGCTGTCAGCAGTCGGGAACGGGTCAAGGATTTCACGGCACTACCCCCAGGCTGTACGTGCGGTACACGAGCGCCTTCAAAGCAAGTTTCACCGGTACCGCCCCGTTTCGAGGCTTTCCCCGGCCTGACGCCGCTGCCGCGCGACGCTCCACGTCGTCCACAGTGGACGCGGGTCGAACGCCGCGAGCAGGAGCGCCGCGGACACGCGCGCCGGGTACAGCCCGGACTTGAGCTGTGCCACCAGTTCCCACGCCTGGTCGGACGCGGCTCGATCGAGGTGTTCGGGCGCGTAGATCGCCGTGGTCGCGAGTTCCGCGGTGGCCTCGATCGGGCTCGCCACGGCGCCGAGCACACCGCGCACGTGCTCGGCCACCTCGTGGAACGTGAGGGAGACCGGTGGTGAGATGCCGCGTTCGGCCAGCCTGTCCAGCTGTTCGTGCCACGCCCCGAGCACCCGCGCCGCGTGGTCGGCGGTGGACCGGCGGCGTCGGCGGCGGTGGGCTTTGGCGACCACCACGAACCCGGCCGCGAGCACCACGAGCAGCACGAGGGCCGGTACCACCACCACTGCGCCGTCGAAGACGCTGTCCCAGCGGAACCCCCGCTCGTCCATCGCGTCGCTCGGCTGGGACGAGTCAGGTGGCGCGGCGGCGGCCAATGCGGTGGCCTGCGGGGTGGGGCGCGGCGGGACCACGCGGGGCGCCTCGACCGGTGGGTTCGGCTTGCTCTTGTCGTCGAAGTTGGTGGGTTCGAACACGACCCAGCCGTAGCCCTCGAAATGCACCTCCGGCCACGCGTGGGCGTCGGCGGTGGTGACCTGGAACATGCCGTGCTGGTAGTCGTGCAGACGGTAGCCGACGGCCACCCTGGCCGGATATCCCCACATCTTGGCCATCACGGCGAACGCCGCGGCGTTCTGCTCCGCGTAGCCGGCGCCCGACTCCTGCTCGCCGGCCAGGAAGCGGCCGAGGGCGGCATAGGAGTGCCCGGGCGGGCGGTTGAGCTGATAGGGCTTGGAGAGCAGGAGCTTCTCGATGTCCACGAGCCGCGCGTAAGGGGCGTTGAAGGCGAACCTGGTCGCGTCGTCCAGAACTTTCGGCGCGCCGGGAGGAAGGGGCGGCAGGTCGTTCTCCGACGGAACGGCCGACGCCAGCGCTTCGTCCCTGAGACCGACCTCGCCGACCACGTCGTAACTGAGCCCCGGCGAGATGGCGCCGGCACCGACCACGACGCCCGATTTCGGGTTGAAGCCGAACCGGCCCCGGTTCTCATCGGACGTCGACAGCGTGGACGGCCAGCCGATGACCGGCAGGTACGGGCCCGTGAGCTCCTTCAGTTCGATGTGCGCCGACACCTGCTTGCTGTTCTGGAGCTCCGGGTCGGCGGTGAGGTGGCTGCCGGCCACGCGGTAGGTGTCGGAGGAGGTCCACGTGGTGCCGTCGTACGTGTCGAGGGCGGCGGTGCGGACGCGGTCGATCCGGGTCGTCTCGGACTCGGTGCGCACGGTGAACAGAGTGCGCGGCGGGGACTCGTTGAGCTGCTTTTTGAGCTGGGACAACGGGGTGAGCGTGTCGGTGTGGACGATCGGCGGCGCGAGGACGTCGCGCGCGTCGAAGCGGTGCTCGCCGGACGCCAGCGGCGAGAACTGCCCGCCTGCCACGCCGAACAACGCGCTGACGGCGACCACCGCGCCGGCGACGAGGAGGGCGGTGACCGGTGTGGCGGACCGGCGTTCGACTCGGACCGTGCCGCCGCTGGTGCCGCGGTGGGTGCGGATCGCGATCAGCACCAGCCCGGCGACCAGGAAGACGACGGCCGGGATCTGATGGCCGCCCGCCTGGTTGCCGACGACGAAGAGGGCGAACACCAAGCCCGCCAACGGAGGCAGCAGCGGCGCGAGCGCACTCCTGGTTCGCAGCACGAGCAGGACTGACGTGAACGCGGCCGCCCATACCACCAATGCCGGTGCGGCAAGGAGTTCGCCCCACGTGTCGGCGGGTGCGGTCACGGTGAGCAGGCGGTTCCAGCTACCGCGAACGCCACCGGGGACAGCGGACGCGACGCCACCGAACACGCCGTAGACCATGACGAGGGCCAGTCCCGCGAGCCCCAGCACCAGTGTGGTCCACACGCGACGGTGACCCAGAGCTGCCGTCACACCACCGGTCAGACACGCGGTCATGAGCACCGGGAGGTAGCCGGCGACGAAGAACTGGTGGTACACCAGCGTTCCCGCGGCGGCCGCCACCAACGCCGGCACGACCTCGGCGAGCGGGCCGCCCGGCACGAACCTCCGCCAGTTCATCGCAGCACCAGCCGGTTCCAGTGAGCTGCGAACTGCTCGCTGCTCGGCGCGGCGATCGCGAGCACACCACGTGGCCGGGACAGGGCGTTGTCCGGCGAGACCAGCTGAGCGAGGCTGACCGAGAGGAACCTGGCGCGCAACGACATCAGCAGCTGCGTCGCGTCGGCGTCCACCCGGCCGGTGACGATGGTCAGCGCGACGCCCTGGGTGTCGGAGACGACGTCCCGCACGAGGTCGGTGAGGGCGGCCAGTCCGCGACCGGAACACTCCACAGTGGACAGGAACTCGAGCGCGGTGCCGCTCGACTCCCGTTCGGCGCCACCGGTCGTGCGCAGCTGGAGCGGCAGGCTGGAGCGTTCGGCCGCGACGCAGAACGACGCTGCGACGCGGACCGCCTCCTCGAAGAACTGCGAGCCGGGATAAGGCGCGGAACCCGTGTCCAGCACGACCAGCTGGCGAGGCTCGTCGGGCACGACCACGTGCCGGGTCATCACGGTGCCGGTGCGAGCTGTTGCGCCCCAGTGGATGCGCCGCCAGTCATCGCCCGGCGCGTACTCGCGCAGGCTGTGGAACGCCGCGCCGCCCAGCGGAGCACTGCTGGTCGTCTGGCCTTCCGCGTCCTGCGGCCCGCCGGACGAGATCGTGGCCAGCAGGTGCACGCGCGGGTAGACGTGCACGACCAGTTCGCCGCCGGACGCGCGGCCGCGGTGCAGCAGCCGCAACGGGTCGGAGTGGCCGAGCTCGACCGGCGGGATCAGGTACCGGCCGCGTCGTGCGACCGGCAACGGGTAGCTCACGGTGCAGCTGTGCCCGGCGGTCAGCGCGGGCACGGTGACGGTGGTGCGGTCGCCGCCGACGGTCTCGGTGACGATCAACGGCGGACTGTCGCGACGACCAACGTTCGTCACGGTCAGCGTGCCCTGGGCGGCGCTGCCCTCGAACACGCGCCGAGGACGAACCTCTCGCACCACGGTCAGCTTGGGGGAGACGACGAGCCACGCCGCCGCCAGCAGCAGGGCACCGGCCGCGGCGAGCCCGAGCGTCACGAGTTCCGGGTAGTCGGCCCACGCGCCGAGTGCCACCAGACCCGTGGCGGCGGCGGTCATCCCGGCGCCGGACCTGGTCAGCACCGCACTCACCGGCCTGCCGGGACCGGTGCGGCGGCCAGCACGTCCTGCAGCACGGACTCGGTGGTGCGCTGCTGGATGCGGGCTTCCGGGGTCAGGAGCAGGCGGTGGTTGAGCACAGGGATCGCGACGGCTTTCACGTCGTCCGCGGTGACGTACGGGCGGCCCGCGGCCAACGCGTAGGCCTGAGCCGCGGTCACCAGCGCGATACCGCCTCGGGGGCTGACACCGAGCTCGACATCAGGGTGCACGCGGGTGGCGCGCACGACGCGGGCCACGTATTCACGCAGGTTGTCGGCCACGCGCTGTTCGCGGACCGCGCGGATCATCAGCCTCAGGTCGTCCAGTTCCATCACGGACTTCAGCTCGTCCGGGCGGCGGCGGGTGACGCCGTAGGACAGGATGCTGATCTCGTCGGCCAGGTCCGCCGGGTAGCCGATGCTGATCCGCATCATGAACCTGTCGAGCTGCGCCTCGGGCAACGCGTAGGTGCCCTGGTGCTCGACCGGGTTCTGGGTCGCGATGCACAGGAACGGGTACGGCACGGCGATCGGGCGGCCGTCGACGGTCACCTGGCCCTCGGCCATGACCTCGAGCAGCGCGGACTGGGTCTTCGGCGAGGCGCGGTTGATCTCGTCGCCCAGCAGGATGTTCGTGAAGACCGGGCCCTGGCGGAACTCGAAGCGCGAGCGGCCCTGGTCGTACACCTGCACGCCGGTCACGTCGGACGGGAGCAGGTCGGGGGTGAACTGGATGCGCTTCACCTCGGCGCCCGCGACGGAGCGGGCGATGGCCTTGGCGAGCGACGTCTTGGCGACGCCCGGCACGTCCTCGATCAGCAGGTGTCCCTCGGCGAGCAGGCACACCAGCGCGAGCCTGACCACCTCGGGCTTGCCCCGGATGAAGTCCTCGACGTTCGCGGCCAGCGCCTCGAACCTGCGCTGGAAGATCGCGGCATCGGACACT
>JAVXWK010000967.1:0-10166 GCA_032230575.1 Pseudonocardiales bacterium
CGACCAGGACGATCAGCAGGAAGAGCAGGCCGAACGACCTACGACCCACGGCCCACCCTCCTACCTGCAGCTGAAGACAGGCAAGCCTAACCGAAGTACCTCAGGGCACCGGCGCACACGTACGCGGTTCTGGTCACAACCGAGACGGAAGAACGGGCCCGAAGAAGATCGGAACGCAATATTCGACAGACCAGTTGTGGGGTCAACCAAATCTCGTTTGGGTAGACGTTCATCCCGCCATGAGTAGTTGATCAGTCACTCAAATAGCACGAAGGGGTTCCGAGGAATCATCCCCGGAACCCCTTCGTGTTTTACCGAATTTCAGCCCTGCTGGTGGTACGCGTCGAGCACCTCGGCCGGGATGCGGCCGCGATCCGACACCTTCATGCCCTGCTTGCGGGCCCACTCTCGAATGGCCTGGTTCTGCTCACGATCCGCCGATGCCGGGCGTGCCTTCACACCCGCGGGACGACCTGGACCAACACGCTTACGACCACCCGCGCGACGTGCACCACCGACGAAGTCGGCAAGAGCGTCCCGCAGTTTGCCCGCATTGCCCGAGGAAAGGTCGATCGTGTAGCTGACACCGTCCAGCCCGAACTCGACGGTCTCCTCCGCAGTGGAGCCGTCCAGATCGTCGACGAGGGTCACGGTGACCTTCTGCGCCATGCGTATCCTCCTGGACCCCGAATGCGCGGTGCACCCGCGTCGCCAACTAAAGCCTTCTGCGACGCAGGTTAGCGCACAGGTGCCGCATTGCACCTATCGACATCCGGAAAGTTACTCATTCAGGGCGAACGAGCGGGAACAAGATGGTCTCCCGGATACCCAGACCCGTGAGGGCCATCAGCAGCCGATCGATACCCATTCCGACGCCACCACTCGGTGGCATTCCGTACTCCAGTGATCGCAGAAAGTCTTCGTCGACCGGCATCGCCTCGTTGTCGCCGGCCGCGGCAAGACGGGCCTGCGCTTCCAGGCGTTCCCGCTCGATCACCGGGTCCACCAGTTCGGAGTAACCGGTTCCGAGTTCGAATCCGCGGACGTACAGATCCCACTTTTCGGCGACACCCGGCTTGCTGCGGTGCTGCCTGGTCAGCGGGGACGTCTCGATCGGGTAGTCGCGCACGAAGGTGGGCAGGTAGAGCGAGCCGCACACCAGGTGCTCCCACAGCTCCTCGACCAGCTTGCCGTGTCCGAACTTCGGGTTGACCTCGAGTTCGTGCCGGTCACAAAGCTTCCGAAGCACCTCGGCAGGCGTCTCGGGGGTGATTTCCTCACCAACGGCCTCAGACAACGACTCGTAGATGCTGAGCGTCGTCCATTCACCCGACAGGTCGTACTCCGAGCCGTCCGCCAAGGTGACGATCTGAGAACCCGTCACCGCTTCCGCGGCTTCCTGGATGAGCTCGCGAGTCAGCTTCGCGTTCGTGTCGTACGTGGCGTAGGCCTCGTAGTACTCGAGCATCGAAAACTCGGGCGAATGCGACGAGTCCACGCCCTCGTTGCGGAAGTTGCGGTTGATCTCGAAGACCTTCTCGATGCCACCGACGACGCAGCGCTTCAAGTACAGCTCCGGCGCGATGCGCAGGAACAGGTCGATGTCGAGGGCGTTCGAGTGCGTGATGAACGGACGCGCGGACGCCCCACCCTGCAACGACTGCAACATCGGCGTCTCGACTTCGAGGAATCCGCGCCGGTGGAACGAGTCGCGCAGAGAACGAACCACGTTCGCGCGGGTCCGAACGGTGTCGCGCGCCAACGGCCGCAGGATCAGGTCGACGTATCGCTGACGAATACGGGTTTCCTCGCCGAGTTCCTTGTGCGCGACCGGCAACGGGCGCAACGACTTCGACGTCAGCTGCCACCCGTCCGCCATCACGGAAAGCTCGCCGCGGCGCGAGCTGATGACCTCACCGTGGACGAAAACGTGGTCGCCGAGGTCGACGTCGGTCTTCCACTCGGAAAGTGCTTCCTCACCGACACCGGCGAGGCTCAGCATCGCCTGCAGTTCGGTGCCGTCGCCTTCGCGCAACGTCGCGAAGCACAGCTTTCCGGTGTTGCGCATGAACATGACCCGGCCGGTCACTCCGACGATCTCGCCGGTCTGCGTGTCCGGTTCGAGTTCGGGATGCGCGTCGCGAATCTCGCGCAGCGTGTGCGTGCGCGCGACTTCGACGGGATACGGCTCCTTGCCGGAAGCGAGCAGCCGCGCACGCTTCTCCCGGCGCACGCGCATCTGCTCTGGCAGGTCTTCTTCGCTGGTCACGAGGTTTTGCTTCGGCTGCTCACTCACGCGGAGAAGGGTACGGAAGACCGCGAAGGCAAAGCGAACCGGATACCCCGCCGGATTCGCGACACCCTAAGTTAGGTGGATGGATCTACACGCGAGGCGAGCTGACTCGTTCGGCGCGCAGGCCGAGGCCTACGCCGAACACCGGCCTGACTATCCCGTGGCGGCGATCCGGTGGGCGCTGGAGCCTCTGGGCACGTCCGAGCGGTTGGAGGTCCTCGACCTCGCCGCCGGCACCGGCAAGCTGACCGCGGGACTCGTCGCGGAGGGCCACCGCGTCACAGCCGTGGAGCCGAACGAGCAGATGCTGTCCGAGCTGGTGCGCCGCGTTCACGACGTGCGCGCGCTGCCCGGCCACGCGGAACACATCCCGGTCCCGGACAGCACGGTCGACGCCGTGTTCGTCGCCACCGCTTTCCACTGGTTCGACCAGGAGAAGGCGCTACCGGAGATCGCCCGCGTGCTGCGGCCGGGTGGCGTGCTCGCGGCCATGTGGCTCGAGACCGACTCGGACGTGGCGTGGCTCGAGGAGTTCCAGCAGGTGTCGAACACCAGCGTCGAGTCGCAGCGGCAGAGCCCGGTGGTCATCATCAAGCACCCGCTGTTCGGGCCTGCCGAGCACAGGGTGTTCCCGCACGTGCACCCCAGGAGCTCGCCAGAGGCGGCCATCGCCTGGATCAACACGCACTCGCGCCTGCTCGTCGTCGACGAGGAGGAGCGGGCCGCGGTCAACGAGAAGATGCTCGCGTTCCTCCGCGAGCGCCCGGAGACGTCGAACGGGCCGTTCGACGTCCCCATGCACGCCGATGTCTTCCGGGCGGTGCGCGTCAGCGACTAGGCATGTTGCGCTCGAACACGAGCCGCAACCCCAGCAGGGTCAGGTCGGGCACGTGGTGCGCGATCGTCGAGGACTCCGAGACCACCAGCGGCGCCAGGCCACCGGTCGCGATCACCGTGACCGGGCCGGGATCGGTCTGCTGGAGCTCCTCGGTGATCTTGCGCACCAGCCCGTCCACCTGGCCGACGAACCCCCAGACGATGCCGGACTGCAGGCATTCGACGGTGTTCTTGCCGATCACGTTGCGCGGCCTGACCAGCTCGACCTTGCGCAGCTGGGCGGCACGGGCGGCCAGTGCGTCGACCGAGATCTCGATGCCGGGAGCCAGTGCACCGCCGAGGAACTCGCCGCGCGACGAGATCACGTCGAGGTTCGTGGACGTGCCGAAGTCGACCACGACGCACGAGGTCGAGTAGAGGTGGTGCGCGGCCAGCGTGTTGATCACGCGGTCCGAGCCCACCTCCTTCGGGTTGTCCACGAGCAGCGGCACGCCCGTCTTCACGCCCGGCTCGACCAGGATCTTCGGCACCGCGTCGTAGTAGCGGCCGAGCATCACCCGCAGCTCGCGCAGCACCGCGGGCACGGTGGACAGCGCGGAGATACCCGTGATCTTGTCGGCGTACTCGCCGAGCAGGCCGCGCATGGTCAGCGCGAGCTCGTCGGCGGTCATCCTCGCGTCGGTGCGCATCCGCCAGTCGCGCACGAGCGGGGCCGTGTCGCCGACCCCGTCGTACAGACCGAGCACGATGTTGGTGTTGCCGACGTCGATGGCGAGCAGCACGTGTGATTCCTCAGTTCTCGGCCTGGATCAGCGCGTCGAGCGCGGTCGCCTCAACGGTCTCAGAAGAAGGCGCGCTCGTGGAGCCGTTCACCAGACCGGACCCCTCGGGGGCGTGCGCGGGGTCGGAACCGAGGTCGACGACCTTGTTGTCGGCGTCCACGAAGACGACGCGCGGCTGGTAGGTGCGCGACTCGACGTCGTCCATCTGCCCGTACGCGATGAGGATCACGATGTCGCCGGGGTGCACGAGGTGCGCCGCCGCGCCGTTGATGCCCAGCACGCCGGTGCCGCGCTCGCCGGGGATGACGTAGGTCTCCAGGCGCGCGCCGTTGGAGACGTCGACGATCGCGACCTGCTCGCCCGCCAGCAGGTCGGCGGCCTCCATCAGGTCCTCGTCCACCGTCACCGAGCCGACGTAGTGCAGGTCGGCCTGCGTCACGGTCGCCCGGTGGATCTTGGACTTCAGCATCGTGCGGAACATGGCCACATCCCCCTACTCGTCGCCTTCGCCGAGCAACACCGCGATGTTGTCGATCAGGCGGGTGGAACCGACGCGGGCCGCCACGAGCAGGCGCGCGTCGCCGTTCTCCGGCGCGGGACCGAGGTCGATCCCGCGCAGCTCCAGGTAGTCCAGCTCGATCTCGGGCGTCTGCGCGAGCACGTCGTGCGCGGCCTTGAGCACCGCGTCGGCGCCCTGCGAGGACATGTGCGCACCGGCGGTCAGCGCGGCCGACAGCGTGATGGCCTGGTGGCGCTGCTCCGGGCTCAGGTAGGCGTTGCGCGACGACAGCGCCAGGCCGTCGTGCTCGCGGACGGTCGGCACGCCGACGACGTCGAGCGGGAAGTTCAGGTCGCGCGCCATCTTGTGGATGAGCTGCAGCTGTTGGTAGTCCTTCTGCCCGAACACCGCGTACGTGGGCTGCACGATGTTGAACAACTTCGACACGACCGTGAGCACGCCGCCGAAGTGGCCGGGGCGGGAGGCACCCTCCAGCTCGTCGCCCAGCGGTCCGGGGTCGACGGTGACCTGCGCGCCGGCGGGGTACATGTCCTCGACGGACGGCGCGAAGACGATGCCCACGCGCTCCTCGCGGCAGATGTCCACATCGGACTCGAACTGGCGCGGATACTTCGCGAGGTCCTCGTTCGGCCCGAACTGCAACGGGTTCACGAAGATCGACACCACGACCACCGTGTTCTGCATGACCTGGGCCTCGCGGATCAGCTGCCGGTGGCCCGCGTGCAGGGCGCCCATCGTGGGCACCAGCGCGACGTTGCGGCCGGCGTTGCGCAACGCCCTGATCACCCGGTTCAGGCGGACGGGGTCGCGGTGCACCGTGACGTCGTCCGGGCGGTAGTCGTCCTTGGTCAGTGGCTTCGTCACGTCAGTCCTCGAGAGTGGTGCGAACGTCGTTGGCCGCGTCGGGCTTGAGCAGCCCGGAGTGCTCGGCCCGGTCGGCGGTGCGGCGGGCGAGCACGCGGTAGCTGGGCAGGATCTCGGGTGCCTGCTCGGCGAGCACGCCGAGGTGCTTGCGCAAGGTACCCGTGTCGCCTCGGGCGACCGGACCGGTGAGGGCACGGTCACCGTGGCGCAGCGCGTTGTCGAGCGCAGCGGACAGCAACGGGCCGAGCAGGCGTTCGGCGTTGGGGATGTCCGCGCCGGTCAGCAGGTCGGCGGCGTCGCGGACCAGCGTGATCAGGTGGTTCGCGCCGTGGGCCAGTGCCGCGTGGTAGAGCGGGCGGACGGCCTCCGGCACCCGGATCGGCTCGGCTTCCATCTCCACGACCAGCGCTTCGCCGACGCTCCACGCCACCTCGTCGCCGTCCGCGGCCGTGACACCGACGCACGCGGCCCGCATCCGCTGCAGGTCTTCCTCGCGGCCGGTGAAGGTCATGACGGGGTGCAGGGCGAGCGTGAGCGCGCCCAGTCGAGCTGCCGGTTCCAGGACTTTCACGCCCTGAGCGCCACTGGTGTGCACGATGATCTGGCCCGCACGCAGCGAGTCCGTGGCGATGAGGCCTCTGACCAGCCCGGCGAGCTCGTCGTCCGGCACCGCGAGCAGCACGAGGTCGGCGCGTTGGGCGACCTCGGTCGGGTCCTCGATCGGGACGCCGGGCAGCAGCTCCTCCGCGCGGTCGCGGGAAGCCTGGGAGACGGCGGACGTGCCGACCACCACGTGACCCGTCCTGGCCAGCGCGGCGCCCAGCACCGAACCGACGCGGCCTGCCGAGATGACACCGACGGCGAGCCTGGCCGGACGTGGGGTCGCGTCCATGCGACTAACTCCTTCTGACGTTCCAGTCCCGGTTCGGGTACCAGACGACGCCGCCGAGGGTAATGCCGCCGATCCTGGCTTGAGGCCGGTCGGTGACAGGACTCACCGGCGTGCGGCCAGCCTGGCTGCGTTCAACGTGTCGAGCAGCACCCCGTGCCGCTGTTCGGCGCTCTGACCGGCCGTTCCCTGCTCGATGCGGTGCCGCAGGAAGGCGAGCTCGGTGACCGCCTCCTGGTAGGTCTTCACGGCCTTGGCCGACGCCTCGCCGGACTTGCGCCTGACCGCCCGCAGCCAGTTCCTGCGCCCTTCGAGGCTGGCCAGCAACGCCACCTCGCTGGTCGCGATCCACCGGTTCTGCGCCATCGCCGCGAGCTGCCCTGCCACGATCCGCTGCTCCCGGCGGCGCTGCCAGACCACGATCGCGACGGCTCCCGCGAACACCGGCACCATGATCAGGAAGTAGAGGTTGATGAACTCCGCGCCGGTGCCGACCGTCGTGGAGAAGTTCCACAGCGAGTGCAGGCCGACCGCGGTGAGATAGCCGCCGATCGGCGCGAGGATCTTGGTCGTGGTGCTGCTGGAGCTGGCGGCGATGCCGACTCCGATGCCGGTCATCGACGTGAACAGCGGGTGCGCGAACGGCGACAGCACCCCGCGCAGCACGAACAGCGCGATCACGCCGCCGCCCATGCCGCCGAGCCCGTTCTCCAGGAATACCCGGCCGAAGTACCAGATGTTCTCGGTGAACGCGAAGCCCGCGGCCGTGATGCCCGCGTAGACCATGCCGTCGACGACGCCGTCGAACTCGTGCCTGCGGCGCAGGTACACGGCCACCAGGAACGCGGCCTTCGTCGCCTCCTCGACGATCGGCGCGCCGACCACCGCGGTGAACGTCGTGCCGTCGTTGGTGAGGAGATCGCCGAGCACCCGGCTGGTCTGGTTGAACGCGAGCGAGCTGATCGTGGCCCCGCACGCGCCCCACAGGAACGCGAAGAGCAGCATCTTCGCCGGTTCCGGCTCCCAGCGGTCGATCCACAGGAACGCGCTCACCACGAACGCGACCGGGATGAGCGCCGCGGCGGCACCGACCAGCAACGGCTCGATGCCGATGGCCGACGTGCCCAGCGCGAACAGCACGAGACCCGCCGCGGCCAGGGCGATCAGCCCCACGACGGGGAACAGGACGGTCCAGCGGCGCTGCTCGATGCGCTTGCGGGTCGGCGTCGGCGTGAGGTCGGCGTCGTTCACGGGAAATGACCTTAGATGCACACTTGACCGATGTTCGACTGGGAAGCCGCTTGGCACGCCGCTTTGTACGGGCCTTCCGGTTTCTTCGCACGCGGGGAGAAGCCTTCTTCGCACTTCCGGACCTCGCCGCTGGTGGGTCCCGAGCTGGCTTCAGCTTTGTTGGCGTTGCTGGCGCGGGTGGACGCCGCCTTGGGGTTTCCGCAGGTCCTGGACTTCGTCGACGTCGGTGCCGGTGGGGGTGAGCTGGCGTTCGCGGTGCGGTCTCAGGCCGCCGGGTCGCTTGCCTCGCGGTTGCGGGTGACGGCCGTCGAGCTCGGTCCTCCGGTGTCGTTGCCCGGAGTTCGCTGGGTTTCTTCCATTCCTTCGTGTGTCGGGCTGCTGGTCGGGCACGAGTGGCTCGACTCGATCCCGTGCCCTGTGGTGACCGGGCCTTCGTCCGATCCGTGGATCACTCGATGGTGGCCTTCTCTTCGTGACGGCGAGCACGCCGAGGTGGGGGCGCCTCGGGATGCGGCCTGGGCAGCGGCGGTCTCGTCGGTTCGCGGGGCGGCGCTGGCGATCGACTACGGGCATCTGGTGTCGTCGCGGCGGTTCACGCTGACCGGGTATCGGGACGGGCGTCAGGTTCCGCCGGTGTTCGACGGGTCCTGTGACATCACCGCGCACGTGGCTTTGGATGCGTGTGCTGCTGCTGCCGGTGGGGAGTTCGTGCTGGTGTCGCAGCGGGATGCGTTGGGCACCTTGGGTTTGACCGGTTCGGTTTCCGGTTCCGGGTGGGACTGGCTGGAGTCGGCTGCTCGGGCCGGTCGGATCGCCGAGCTGCGTGACCCGCGTGGGCTGGGTGCGTTCGGCTGGCTGTTGCACGGTCGCGGTGTGGACGTTGCGGATCTGCTGCCTGCCTTGCCGTCCTGGCGTCCGATTCCCGCCAGCTTTTCTCCGGCTTGACGACGATCGTTCTCGTCATGCGAATCCACAACGTCTCGCCATCCGCCGCGTTCTCCGACCCCGGCCGGGAGTACCGGGCTTCCGAACCCGGTGTGCCGCTGCGCTGTTGCCTGCGGAAGTCGCTGCCCGGTGAGCCGGTCTGGCTGTTCCGCTACTCGCCTGCTTTCGGCAAGGGCCCGTACGCCGAGACCGGCCCGATCTTCATCCACGTGGAGTGCCAGGACTCGCCCTCGCTGGATCGTCTACCTGTCGAACTGTTGAACAGTCCCCGGATCCTACGTTCCTACAACGCCGCAGGTCAGATCCACGACGGCGAGGTGGTGGAGCCCGGATCGTTCGATCGTGCGATCGAAGGATCGTTCAACAAACCCGAGATCGACTCGCTCCAGATCCGCAGCCTCTCGCACGGTTGCTTCTTCTTCGCGATCACGAGGTCTTAGACCGCGGTCCCGAGCTGGGACGGTTTCCCAGTGGCGTGAAACCATGCTCGGGTGAGCGAGCAGATCACCGTCGGCGTGGGCGCGGGCGCGCAGTACCTGGGCGTCGACCGCGTGATCGACCTGGGCCCACTGCACCCGTCGGCCCACGGCGCCTACCGCCTGCGCCTGACGGTCACGCCAGACCTGGTGATCACCGCCGCCGAGCCGCTCGTGGGCCACCTGCACCGCGGCGCCGAGAAGCTGTTCGAGGTCCGCGACTACCGCCAGGTCCTGACGCTGGCCAACCGCCACGACTGGCTCTCCGCCTTCTGCAACGAACTGGCCGTCGCCCTCGCCGTCGAACGCATGACGGGCATGGACGTCCCAGCCCGCGCCCAATGGCTGCGCGCCCTGCTGTGCGAGCTCAACCGCCTGATGGCGCACATGGTGTTCCTGACCCCGTTGTCCCCCAACGCCGCCGCATACCGCGAGGGCGTGCAGTCCCTGATGGAAGAGGCCTCGGGCGGCCGCATCCACTTCATGTTCAACAGGATCGGCGGCCTGCGCGAGGACGTCCCGGCAGGCTGGACTTCCCGCGTCGCCTCCTTCCTGTCCACTGTGGACATTTCCTCGCTCGCCGTCGACTTCGCGGCGCTGGAAGGACTCGGCGTCCTGCCACCTGCCGACGCGCTGGCGTACGGCGTGACCGGCCCGATCGGCCGCGCCAGCGGGGTCGACTTCGACCTGCGGCGCGACGACCCGTTGCCCGCCTACAAGTCGTTGTCGTTCACGCCTGTCGTACGCACCGAGGGCGACGCCGCCGCGCGCGTGCGATGCCTTCTGGACGAGGCACGGTTGTCGGTGACGTTGGCGTCGCAGTGCTTGGAACAGCTGCCGTCGGGTCCGGTGAACGTCCGGCTGCCCAAGGCCATCAAGGCACCTGAGGGCTCGGTCTACACGCGCGTCGAAGCACCGCTCGGCACGTCGGGCGTGCACCTGTCGTCGCGCGGCGAGAAGACGCCGTGGCGCCTCAAGCTGCGCACGCCGTCGTTCAACAACGTTCAGGCGCTGTCGGCGTTGTTGCCCGGCACCAAGGTGGACGACCTGTCGGCGGTGTTGAGCTCGTTCGCCGTGATCGTCGGGGACATCGACAAGTAGCGAGCCGTTTGGGGCGTGAGTCGTCGCCAGCGGGGAAAGTCCGCCAGCGGGTCCGCTCACGGATTTCTCTTCAGCGTCGGCCCCACCGACAGGCCGCTGCTCGTCCGCGACACCGACACCTGCGCACCTCACGGATCGTCAGGCGCAGCCCACCGCACCGACCAACCGTCAGCGTCGGTCCCACCGACAGGCCGCTGCTCGTCCGCGA
>JAVXWK010000969.1:0-3564 GCA_032230575.1 Pseudonocardiales bacterium
ATGGTCAGCGTGCCCGCGTCGTGGACCTCGTTGTGGGGCTTCGAGGAGGTCATCCTGGAGTCCGGCACGAACTACTGCGTCGAGTCGATGAACACCGTCGACTACGCCGTCGAGAAGCTCGGTGTGAAGTCCGTGATGGCCGTGCACCTCGCCGGTGACTACGGCGACGACGCGGCGGCCGGCGCGAAGATCGCCTCTGAGAAGCGCGGGCTGTCGTTCGAGAACGTGACCACCCAGAGCGGTCAGGACAACCAGGGCGGCGCGATCGACGCCGTGGTGTCCAAGAAGCCCGACCTGGTGATCCTGACGACCGGCCCGACGGACGCGGCCGTGATCGTCGGCCAGGCCGCCGCCCGTGGCTACAAGGGCAAGTTCATCGGCACCTCACCGACGTGGAACCCAGGGCTTTTGAAGTCGCCTGCCGCTCCCGCGATCAAGGCGCTGTACATGCAGTCGGCGCCGTGGAAGGCGTGGGCGACCGAGTCCGTGGGCCACACCGCGATGCGTGCCGCGCTGCCTGGCGTGACGCCGAACGACGGCTACACGGCCGGTTGGGTGTGGGCGTACCCGTTGAAGGCTGCGCTGGAGAAGGCGGCCGCGAACAAGGACCTGACGCGTGCCGGACTGCTTGCCGCGGTGCGTCAGCTCACCTCGGTGGACTACGAGGGCATGCTTCCTTCGGGTGCAGGCAATTTCTCCGCTTCTGCGCAGGATGCACTGTTCCGTCAGTCACTCATCTACCGCCCGGACGACGCCGCTCCGACCGGAGTGACGCTGGTAGAGGACTTCTTCACCGGTTCGACAGCAAAAGACTTCAAGTTCGAGAAGCCCTGCTACCAGTGAACCGAACGGGTGACACGCACCGCTGACACCTCGATTTTCTGGCTAGTCTCGCTGGTGAGGACGTTGTAGGAGGTTTTGCGGTGTTGACGTGCGTCGAGGTTCGCCGAGCCGCAGGAGGCCTCCGGTTGTTCGTTCGTCCCCCGGCCGCGCTGCGCTGGAGCGCGCGGCTGGGGTACGAACGGGTGTCGGAGCTGCTGACCGCGATTCGTCAGGCGGAGTCGTGCACTGTCCCAGATGTCGCCCAGCAGGATGTGACACTGCGGTACGTGCCCGATCAACGCACCGGTGAGGCCGTTTTGGCCTGCGCCACCGGGACAGTCGTCTTGGATGCGGACGATGTCACGTTGCTGCACGACGTGTTACGCGCTCACATGCCTGACAGGATGCGGCCCCTGCCTGTCTAGTTCCGGGACGCGTAGAACATCCGGGTGTCTCCCGGCTTGCCCTTCCACGTCAGGTAGAGCTGGTCGTAGAACACACCGAGCGCGGGACCGTGCGTGGTGCCGCCGTTGATTCCCGTCGGTGCTTCCCAGGTGTCGCCGTCGCCCGTCGACGACGTCTGCAGACCACCGGACGGGGTCTTCCACGCCACGTGCAGCCGTTCGTCGAACTCCACGGCGGTCGGGCCCTGATCCGCGGTGCCGGGCAGGTCCTTCTGCGGTGACCAGTCCCACTCGCGGTCGGTGCCGTACTTGTAGTGGTGTGCGTTGGGAGTGGCGCTCTTCCAGAACAGGAAGAGCTTGCCGTGGAAGCTCGCGAGTGCGGGCTCGGCGCTGGTGTCGGCTTTGCCCGGCCACGGGAAGCCCCAGTTCTGGCCGTCGGGGGAGTCCTTCAGCCAGATCCTGCCGGTCTCGTTGTTGCGGTAGGCGAGGTAGAGGCGGCTGTTCCACTCGGCGAGCGCCGGACCGTGGCTGCTTTCGGAGCTGATCGCCACCGGTGCGGTCCAGTTGACGCCGTCCCCGGTGGAGGCCAGGAAGATGAACGTGCTGTCGTGGCTCTTCCAGGAGAGGTACAGGCGGTCCTGGAACACCGCGAGTGCGGGGCGCTGGTCGGTCAGCCAGTTCTGGGGGAAGGGGGCCTGGTTGAGCCAGCCCGTGTCCGCTTTCCTGGTCGTGTAGTACATCCGGTTGTTGTCGGCGCCCTTGGCGGCCACGTAGAGCGTGTTGCGGAACCAGGCGAGTGTCTGGCCGTGACTGGTGTCGCCGGTGACCCTGGCCTGTTCGGACCACTGGCCGGCCTGTGCTGTCGCCGCCGGCGCGGTCGTCAGCAGCACGGCCAGCCCGACCACGAATGCCTTCCACAGCTTGCGCATGAGGCGAGTCTGTCCGCTTTGCGTTGGGGCACCCCAGCTTCGTCCCGGCCAGCGGAACTGCCCGTTGGGGCAGCCGATCGTGTCCCCGCGGACGTCAGGGCGCTGGTCGTGGTGAACCGGCCGGGCCGCGATCGTTGAGGGCGTGATTCACGAGGTCGACGAGGCTTTGCGCCGCCTGGTCCGCGACGAGGCGCTGCGCGGTTCCGATCTGGACGTCGCGTTCGACGCGCCGACCAAGGACTGGGCGGCGCGGCGGAACGCGCCCACGGTCAACATCTACCTCTACGACATCCGCGAGGACATGCGGCGGCGGCAGCGCGGGCTTCTGAACGAGTACGACGCGCAGGGGAAGGTGGCGTCCCGTCATCTGCCGCCGCGGCACATGAAGCTGTCGTACCTGGTCACGGCGTGGACGCAGCGGCCGGAGGACGAGCACCGGCTGTTGTCGGACCTGCTGATCGGGTTTCTTCGCTATGACGCGGTGCCACCGGGACTGCTCGCCGGGTCGCTCGAGGAGCTGGCGTTGCCGGTGCCGATGACGGTCGCGTTGCCACCGCCGGAGGACAGGGCGTTCGCGGACGTGTGGAGTGCGCTGGGCGGCGAGCTGAAGCCGTCGCTGGACGTCGTGGTGTCGGCGCCGGTGTCGTCCGGTCGCACGTTCGCCGCCGGGCCGCCCGCGCGCGAGGGCGTGGAGCTGCACACGGGCGAGGACCGGGTGCGCCACAACGTTTCCGCGGACGGTGTGGGGATGCGCAAGGTGGCGCGATGATCTTCGAGCGGATGGCGGGCCTGGAGCGGCGGATCCGGGCGGCGGTCGCGGCGCGGCGGGCCACGGACCCGAACCCGGACGACCCGTTTCGCGGGCTCTACCTGTCGGACGAGGTCATCGAGGCTTTGCTGGACAGCGGAAGAGAGCCGTTCTCGCCGTTCGTCTCGTCCGCGGCCGACGGGAGGCTCGGGCGGCTGGCCCGCAAGGCCTCTTTGTCCGAAGTGGACGTGGAGCTGCTGCTGGTCGCGCTGGCACCGGACGTCGACAGCCGGTTCGAGCAGTTCTACGGGTACCTGAACGACGACGTGACGCGGCGCCGGGCGACGGTCGGGCTGGCGTTGCGGCTGTGCGGGCTCGCGGAGGCGTCGTCGCAGGGCCGTTCGCGGCTCGATCACGGCAGTCCGCTCGTCAGGTCGGGGCTGGTTACTCTGGAGGACGCGGAAAGGCCCTTGCTGAGCCGGTCACTGCGGGTGCCGGACCGTGTCGGCGCGCACCTGCTCGGCGACGACCGGCCGGACCCGTTGCTGACGGATTTCGTGACGCTTTCCGGGGATCCGGTGCCGATGCCGGGCGCGGAGAGGCTGGCGCGCGGTGTCGAACGCGGCGTGCGGCTCGTCTACCTGCGCGAACACCCCGGCGG
>JAVXWK010000978.1:0-4351 GCA_032230575.1 Pseudonocardiales bacterium
TGGGACGAGCGCGAGGAGACGCCGTGGCCGGTGATCCAGGAGGCGGCGAAGATCGGCCTCTACGGCTTCGAGGCCCTCGCGACCTGGTTCGCGGACCCGATCGGGTTGTCTCTGCCCATCGCGACCGAGGAACTCTTCTGGGGTGACGCGGGGATCGCGTTGGCGCTGATGGGCACCGGTCTCGCCGTCGCCGGCATCTTCGCGGGCGGCGAACCCGAGCAGCTGGCCGAGTGGGTGCCGGAGTGCTTCGGCGACGAGTCGGACCCGAAGCTCGCCGCGTTCTGCGCCTCCGAGCCCCAGGCCGGTTCGGACGTCGGCGGGTACAGGACCCGTGCGCGCTACGACGAGGCCACCGACGAGTGGGTTCTGAACGGCCAGAAGGCCTGGGCGACCAACGGCGGCATCGCGAACGTGCACGTCGTGACCGCGGTGGTCGACCCCGCTCTGGGCACGCGCGGGCAGGCCGGGTTCATCGTTCCGCCTGGCACGCCCGGGTTGTCGTCGCCGGGGAAGATCAAGAAGCACGGCATGCGGGCTTCGCACACCGCCGACGTGTTCCTGGACGACGTGCGGGTGCCCGGACGTTGCGTGCTGGGTGGCCGCGAACGGCTGGAGGCTCGGCTGGCGCGTGCGCGCGAGGGCCTCAAGGCTGGTGGCCAGGCCGCGATGGCGACGTTCGAGACCACGCGTCCGACCGTGGGCGCGATGGCCGTGGGTGTCGCACGGGCCGCCTACGACTACGCGCTGGAGTACGCGAAGGACCGCGAGGCGTTCGGGCGCAAGATCATCGAGAACCAGTCGATCGCGTTCGACCTGGCGAACATGCGGATGGAGATCGACGCGTCGCGGCTGCTGGTGTGGCGGGCGGCGTGGATGGGGCGCAACAACGTGCCGTTCACCGCGGGTGAGGGCTCGATGTCGAAGCTCAAGGCGTCCGAGGTGTCGGTGTGGGCCACCGAGCGGGCGATCCACATCCTGGGTGGTGCCGGGTACACGCGGGACCATCCCGTCGAGCGGATGCACCGCGACGCCAAGATCTTCACCATCTTCGAGGGGACTTCGGAGATTCAGCGGCTGGTCGTGTCGCGCATGATCTCCGGGATGCAGATCAAGTGAGCTGAGCGGGCCGGGGCTGTGCGCCCCGGCCCTTTTCACGTCAGCAGGACGCGCCGCCGGCCCCGGACAGCGCGTCCTCGTCCACCCACACGGTGGCGACGGCGCGGCTGCACTTGTCGTTGAGGACCCGGCTGAACGTCCAGACGTCCTTCTGGTTCACCTCGCCCCTGGTGGGCGGGGTGGTGATGCCGTCGGCCCGCAGCGCGATGTCCGCGCGGAACGGGCTGCTGCTCACGAGACGGACGTGGCCGTACTTGCCGCCGCAGCCCTGGAACTGCGTGATGGTGGCCATCGTCGAGGTGCCGCGCTTGACGATGCCGGTCGAGCCGATCTGCACGGCGCTCGGGCAGGTCGGCGGGGTCGGTTCTGCTGCCTGTGCGGTACCCCCGAGGAGCAGGGCGACGCCGGTCGTGACGATCCCCAGTTTGATCAGCACGGATGTGAACCTAGGTCGCGTCGGTTAGCCGACGGTAAACCCGTGAACGCGTGGAGTAACGCGCTGTCCCGCTACGCCGATCAGCCCAGTAGATCGGCGTTAGGGGGAATCGAGATGCTCCCGAATGTGTACCTCATGGCTGCCGCGGTTCTGGCCGGTGCCGCGGGCAGTGCCTACGTCGTGACGGTCGTGGACCGCCAGGAGCCGGCTGTGGCGAGTGTCGTGCGCGTGGTCGACGGCGAGACCGTCGAGGTGCGCGAAGGTGATCGGGTCACGGCTGTGCGGCTCGTGAACGTCGACGCGCCCGCTGCTGACGAGTGTTTGTACGACGAGTCCCGGAAAAAGCTGAGCGAGCTGCTGCCGGTGGGAAAACAGGTCACCATCGCGAGAGAAGGGCAGATGGTCGGTCTGTCCACAGAGGACGGCCTGGTCAACGCAAGGCTCATCGCCGACGGGCTGGCTGTGCCCACGGTCAACGGGACGCGCTTCCTCGACCAGGTGAAGGCGGCCGACAACGCGGCCTCCGAGGGCCACAAAGGACTGCACTCGCCTGAGGTGCCGTGCACGTTGCCCGGGCAGGTCAAGGCGATCACCGAGGCGGCTGCTGCCGTTGAGGCGCAACCGCTCAAGGCCAGCAAGACCGAGCTGACGGTCGCGGCGGACACGGCCAGGACCGCGATCACGCTCGTTGATCAGCTGGGCAAGCCCGGCGGGCTGACGTGGGACGCGGTGGCTCCCGTGGACCAGACGATGTTGCTGGCGAAGGTCACCAAGGCGGTGCCGACGTTGTACCGCAAGGAAGCCGAGCTGCGGAACGTCGTGAAGGGACTGAGGTAGTAGTGGCCCGCCGATGAAGACGTCGCCGTGCAGCTCGAACAGAACAGACACAACGATCCCCCTTGGCCTCCACGGGAACGAGCTGGGCGCCCAGCTGGTTCCCGCAGGTGGAAGGGTTTAGCCGAACGGCTGCCCTGCGGCGCGCAGCCAGGCGCGCTCGCGGGAATGGTCCGGCATGGCGGGCCATCCGTTGATCTTCGCGATCAGCACCCAGTACCGCTCGGCACGCGGGTCCGCGAAGTCGGAGAACGTGCGCAGCCGCTCGACGACGCGTTCGTCGTTCGGCACGCCCAGCGCCTCCGCCCAGTTGGCGTTCACGCGGTCGACGACCTCACGAGCCTCGTCGGACTCCGGCGCGACACCGGCTTCGAGTGCCGCGCGAGCCTGGTCGATCGCGAAGTTGAACGCCGCCATCTGGTTGTCGGCGGGCGGGCTCATGTCCGCACCGCCACGACGCTGTTCCTCGTGCTGCTGGGACATCCGCTTCACCGACGCGCGGAAGTCCGGGTCCTGCACGAGCTTCGCGAGCTCGACCCACGCCTCCAGCTGCTCGGTCGACGGGTCGTCCGGCAGCTCGATCCGCACCGAGCGCATGTGCTGCTCGAACTGCGGATCCAGCTCGTACGGCCCGAACACCTCCTCGAAGAAGTCGTCGAGGATGCGCTGGCGCTCCTCGTCCGACATCCGCGCCAACTCGTTCATCAGTTCCATCTCCCCTCCCTTGGCGACCGCGCGCAGGACGGCACGGCGGAGCCGCAACGTCCTCATCTGCGCGTCGATCGCGTCTGCATGGGCCCGCGCCACGTCGGTCACCGTCACCTCGCGGGCGAGAATCCGCCCGGCGGTCGGCAGGTCGACACCCAGATCCCGCAGTGTGCGGACGAGCTTGAGCTTGGCGACCGCCTCACCGTCGTACGTCCGGTAGCCGCCGACCGTTCTGGACGTGGGCGGGATGAGGCCCTGGTCGGAGTAGAACCGGATCGTTCGGACGGTGAGGCCGGTCATCCTGGCCAGCTCGCCGATCTGGTAGCGCGTCACGGGGACAACTCTGAACCCTCCAGTGACTGGAGAGTCAAACCCGATTAACCGATCGAGTTCCAGAACGAGCAGTCGTGCCTGCTCAGGCCGTTGATCTGGCCGACACGGTCGAGCGAGTACTCCTGGACGTTGCCACCGGAGTAACGCGCCCAGCCGGGCTTGCCGGTGCGCGCGAACGTCGTCCAGTCGCGGATCATCGTCGACGCCAGCCGCTGCTGGGCCGGGTTGAGGTCGAACGTCGGGATGTCGAAGAAGTAGGCGAGCTCGAACGAGTGCGCGGCACCTGCCGGGAAGCCTGCGGGGAAGAGGTCCTTGAACCACCCGAGCGGCGCGGTGCGGTCGGCGAACTCGTAGCCGTACGTCGGCGTGTAGCGGGAGAGCAGCCGGTCGTCGGTGAGCTGGTTGCACGCCCACACGCCGTCAGTGAGCACAGCACCGTAGGCAACACGGGCGGACTCGCCCGCCGGGTACTCGGCAGCGATCTTGACGGCCTTCTCCGCACCGAACCCCTGCTCCAGCAAACCGTTGTAGTCGAACGGTTCCGGCACGGTCGCGGACGTCAGCCTGCCCTCGTCACGGGTGTTGCCCCAGATCACCGGCACGCGGTTGAACCGGCCGGACTTCAGCGCGTCGACGGGGTTCACCGGCAGCACGCTGTTGCCCGTGACGATCGGGGTCGCGCCCCGGTCGATCGCGGTGAAAGCCGTGGGGGGCAACGAACGCAGGCACGCGATGTCCGAACAACCGAGCTGAGCCGAGATGGCCAGGGCGTCGGCCTGAGCCGCGTCTTCGGTGATCCACGGCCTACCGGCGGGCTTGGTGTGGATCACGCCGTTGGCACCCCACGTCGTGGAGCAGCCGCCGCTCTGCGCGATGGCCTTCTGGAACAGCCCACGAGAACGCGGCGACGTCACGTGCGCGCAC
>JAVXWK010000991.1:0-11644 GCA_032230575.1 Pseudonocardiales bacterium
CTTCTGCACGTGCCCGAACACCGCACGCCGCAGGTCGTAGATCAGTCCCTCACCGATGCGGGTCGACTGCCACCGCTCGACGACACCCAGTCCGGCGTCCACCACCGCGACCAGCGCGATGATCACCGCCAGCCACACCACGACCGAGGGCACGGACCCGCGCACGATCGCGTCGACCACCCGGCCGGCCAGCAGCGGAGTCGTCACCGCGAGAACTGACGAGATCACCGTCAGCAGCAAGAAGAAGAGGAGCTTCGCCCGATGCGGCCCGGCGAAGGCCAGCACGCGTCGGAAAGTGCCCCGGCGCACCTTGGCAGGCGCGTCCGAGGTCACCCCCATCATGAATCGCCATGAGCTGTAACCGTCCACGCCCTATAGAACAGCACATGGGTCTGACAATTCCCTGACCTGGGAGAATTCAGCCCTGGGCGGACAGTGCGGCCAGCGCGTTGATGCGGCGCAGCTGAGCGGCGCGCTCCACCGCGAGCTGCGAGTCCAGGGAAGGCCCGGCAGCCGCCGAAGCGATCAGGGCCAGCGTCTCGGAGACCGCACCGGCCAGCGGCTTCGAAACCGCGGCCACCAGCGACTCGACGGCGGAGTCCAGGTCGGCCAAGGGCACGACGGAGTTCGCGAGGCCCATCTGCAACGCCTCCGAAGCCGGAACCCGGCGAGAGGTCACACAGATCTCGGCCGCGCGCGAGTACCCCACGAGTCGCACGAGAGGCAGCGTCCCGCCGAGATCGGGCACCAGACCCAGCCCGGTCTCGGCCATGCAGAACTGCGCGTCCTCGGCGAGCACGCGGAAGTCACACGCCAGCGCCAACTGGAAGCCCGCGCCGATGGCATGCCCCTGCACCGCGGCGATCGTCACGCGTGCCGGGTCGCTCAGCCACGTGAACCCGGCCTGATAGGTTGCGATCTTCGCGTCTGCCTCCGCGGCAGACAAAGACAACATCCCCGGCAGGCCGCCGGGTTCACCGTCGACCGGCTCACCGGTGAACATGCGCCGGTCCAGCCCCGCCGAGAAGGCACGGCCGGAACCCCGGACGACCACGACGCGGACGCCCGGGTCCAGCTGTTCACCGATGTGCCGCAACGCCGCCCAAGTGGCAGGCGTCTGTGCGTTGAGCACGTCAGGACGATCGAGCGTCACGGTCGCGAGCGGCCCCGAAATAGCGAGCCGAACACCACCGCGCTCGAGCACGCCAGCGTCGATAGCGGGCACTGGCATGGTGATTACCTCCGGCGAACTAGAAGCTAGTTACCGGAGAGTAGCAGTCTGGGTTGTGGCTACTTCTTCTTCGTCCGGGTGGCGCCACCGCGACCGCGCAGCGTGACGCCGGATTCCGACAGAACCCGGTGCACGAAGCCGTAGGAACGCCCGGTGCTTTCAGCCAAAGCCCGGATGCTCGCGCCCTTTTCGTACTTCTTCTTCAGGTCAGCGGCCAGCTTGTCCCGCGTGGCGCCGGTGATCCGGGCACCCTTCTTCAGGTCAGCCACCTTGTCCCGCCTTCCGTACGAGCAGGTCGGGCCGTTCTACGGCCCCTGTCGTCGCAATGATCGAACAGGAACCGGCAGAACGCCAGGTGATCAAGCAAAGAGATCGCCGAACGGTCGATTCGATCACACTCAGTTGATCACAGGGTGCGCTCGGTAATCCTTTGAGGGGTGGAGATCACGCCAGCTGCACGAGCTCGAGGTAGTCCTCCGACCAATGATCCTCGGTGCCGTCGGGCAACAGGATCACTCGCTCGGGCTCCAAAGCCTCGACCGCGCCGGGGTCGTGCGTCACGAGAACGACCGCGCCCTCGTACCTGCGCAACGCGTCGAGAACCTGCTCGCGCGAGGCCGGGTCGAGGTTGTTGGTCGGCTCGTCGAGCAGCAGCACGTTCGCCGCCGACGACACCAGACCGGCCAGCGCCAGCCGCGTCTTCTCGCCACCGGACAACGTGCCCGCGGGCTGGTCGAGCTGCTCACCGGAGAAGAGGAACGTGCCGAGCAACGACCGCAGCCGCTGCTCCTGCTCGTCCGGCGCCATGTGCCGGATGTTCTCCCACACCGACGCGTTGTGGTCGAGCGTCTCGTGCTCCTGCGCGAAGTAGCCGATCTTCAGGCCGTGGCCGGGCAGGATCGTGCCGGCGTCGAACTTCTCGCTGCCGCCCAGCAACCGCAGCAGCGTCGTCTTGCCGGCACCGTTGAAGCCCAGCACGACGACGCGGGAACCCTTGTCGATCGCGAGGTCCACGCCGCTGAAGATCTCGAGCGAGCCGTAGTACTTGCTCAGACCCTCTGCCATCAAAGGGGTCTTGCCGCACGGGGCGGGCGCCGGGAAGCTGATCTTCGCGACCTTGTCGCTCTGGCGCACCTCGTCGAGACCGTCGAGCAGCTTCTGGGCGCGCTTCGCCATGTTCTGCGCCGCAACGGCCTTGGTGGCCTTCGCACCCATCTTGGCGGCCTGCGTCATCAGCACGCCGGCCTTCTTCTCGGCGTTGGCACGCTCACGGCGGCGGCGCTTCTCGTCCGTCGCACGGGTTTCGAGGTACTTCTTCCAGCCGAGGTTGTAGATGTCGACCTCGCCGCGCGTCGCGTCGAGGAACCACACCTTGTTCACGACGTCGTCGAGCAGCTCCACGTCGTGCGAGATCACGACGAGCCCGCCGTCGTGCGACTTGAGGAACCCGCGCAGCCACGTGATCGAGTCGGCGTCGAGGTGGTTGGTCGGCTCGTCGATCAGCAGGATCGTGCTCGACTTGGCGCCGATGCCCGCCTCGGACGCGGCGAACAGGATCCGGGCCAGCTCGACCCGGCGGCGCTGACCACCGGAGAGCGTCTTGAGCTGCTGCTCCAGCACGCGGTCCGGCAGGCCGAGGTTCGAGCAGATGCGCGCGGCCTCGGACTCGGCGGCATACCCACCGAGCGCCGAGAAGCGCTCCTCGAGCTTGCCGTACTTGGTGACGGCCGCGTCGAGCTCGGCCGGGTCGACCAGCTCGGCCATCTTCGACTGGGCCTTCTCCATTTCGCGGAGCAGCTGGTCGAGGCCACGCGCGGACAGCACGCGATCCTTGGCGATGACCGACAGGTCGCCCTCACGCGGGTCCTGGGGCAGGTAGCCGACCTCGCCCTTGCGCGTGACGGCACCGCCGTAAGGCTGGCCCTCACCGGCGAGAACACGCAGCGAGGTGGTCTTGCCGGCACCGTTGCGGCCCACGAGGCCGATGCGGTCGCCGGGCTGAACGCGCAGGTTGGCGCCGCTCACCAGAATGCGTGAGCCCGCGCGCAACTCCATGTCAGTTGCGGTGATCAAGAGAAACTCCGAGCAGAAATTGTTCCGGGCATGACAAGGGATGGCACGTCCGGGCCGGCCTACTCGAGGAGGATCACGGGAACCATCCTACGGGGTCGCGACCATCGAATTTCCCACCTGTGGCCAGACGCATAGATTTGCCGACCATGAGCGAAGACTTCTCCGGCAAGACGGCGCTGGTCACCGGCGCGTCCCGCGGCATCGGCCTCGGCATCGCGCGCGAGCTGCTCTCCCGCGGAGCCGCCGTCACGATCACCGGCCGCAAGGCCGACCAGCTCGCCGCGGCCGCGCAGGAGCTCGGCGGCAAGGTGCTCACGATCCAGGGCAACGCGGGCGACGACGCTTCGCGCGAGGAGGTCGTGGCGCGCACGGTCGAGGAGTTCGGCAGCCTCGACGTCCTGGTCAACAACACCGGCATCAACCCGCAGTTCGGTTTCCTGATGGACGCCGACCTCAACGCCGTCCGGAAGATCTTCGACGTCAACGTGGTGGCGGCGCTCGGTTTCACCCAGCTCGCGTGGAAGGCCTGGATGGGCGAGCACGGCGGCGCGGTCGTGAACATCGCGTCCGTCGGCGGCATCCGGTCCACCGGCGTGATCGGCGCGTACGGCGCGTCCAAGGCGGCGCTGATCCGCCTCACCGAGGAACTGGCGTGGCAGCTCGGCCCGAAGGTGCGCGTGAACGCCGTCGCGCCCGCCGTGGTGAAGACCAAGTTCGCCGAGGCGCTGTGGAGCGGTCGCGAGGCGGAGGGCGTCCAGGCCTACCCGATGAAGCGCTTCGGCACGCCCGAGGACGTGGCGTCGCTGGTGGCTTTCCTCTGCTCGGACGGCGCTTCCTGGATCACGGGCGAAACGGTGCGCGTCGACGGCGGACTGCTCGCCACGGGTACCGCGGGCTGAGCCACGCTCGCGCAGGGGTCCCCTCCAGGGGGTCCCCTGCTTTCATTCTCTCAGGCACCACCGACAATTTCCGGCACACCGAGCACGTCCAGGAACGCGGCCGCGGCAGGAGTCAGCCCGGCCGTGCTCCACACCAGATGCTCCACCCGTGACGGCCCGTTCGTGATCGGCAGCGTCACCACCCCGCTCAGCCGAGGCGTGTACCGCGACGGCAACACAGCCACGCCAAGGCCTTCGCGGAGCAGCCCGGCCATCAGCTCGGCGGTCGTCACCTCGAACGCGACCTCGCGGTGCAGTCCGGCAGCGGCGAACGCCTGATCGGACTGCATGCGTCCCGGCGAGCCCGCGGGGAAGTCGACGAACAGCTCCTGAGCGAGCGTCCGCAGATCGGTTTTCGCTTGCCGCGCAAGGGGATGCGACGGCGCCACCACGGCAACGTGATCATCGCGCCCCAGCTCGTGGCCGCGCACGCCCTCGGGCCGGGCGCCCAGCGGCAGCCCGAGGAACGCCAGATCGACCGCACCCGACCGCACCTGCTCGACGAGCTCGTGGCTGGCCGCCATTCCCAGCGCGACCCGCACGTGCGGGTATCTCTCGCGGAACACCTTCAGCGCGGCGGGCAGGTCCACGGCGGCAACGGTCGGGATCACCCCGACCACCACCCGTCCACGCACCTCCCCCACCGCCGCCGCGACCTCGGCCGCCGCTCGTTCCGCGGCGGCGAGGCACTGCCGGGCGGACGGCAGGAACGCCGCACCCGCCGGGGTCAGCCGGACGCTGCGGCTCGTGCGGTCGAACAACCGGGCACCCAACGAGCGTTCGAGACGCGCGATCTGGTGGCTCAACGCCGACTGCACCACGAGGCACTGCCGGGCCGCCTTGGTGAAGCTGCCGGTCTCGGCGACCGCCAGGACATACCGCAGCTGCTGGAGCTCCATCGATCTATCTTGAATCACGATGGATCGGATGAAAAGCATGTGTTGGACTCATTGATCGAGCGGTCGAACACTGGGGAACGTGAGAAACCACTTCCGCACCGCGCTCGCCGCCTTCGCACCGGTCGTCTGGGGCTCGACCTACGTCGTCACGACCGAGCTGCTGCCCGCCGGCCACCCGCTCTTCGCCGGTCTGCTCCGTTCGCTGCCCGCCGGCCTGATCGCGCTGGCGATCACCCGGACCCTGCCGCGCGGAGAGTGGTGGGTCAGGGCCACGACGCTCGGTGTGCTCAACATCGGCCTGTTCTTCCCGTTCCTGTTCATCGCGGCCGAACGCCTGCCGGGCGGCGTCGCGGCCACCCTGGGCGCCGCGCAGCCGCTCGTGGTGGCGGCGCTGGCCGTGGGCGTGCTGAAGGAGAGCCCCTCGGCGTGGCGGTTCGCGTGGGGTGTGGTCGGCCTGATCGGCGTCGGCCTGGTGGTCCTCGGCCCGGCAGCCGGGTTCGACGTGATCGGCACGCTGGCCGGACTCGGTGGCGCCGCGACGATGGCCCTCGGCGTGACGCTGACGAAGAAGTGGGGCAGGCCTGCCGAGGCGAGCCCGACGGCGTTCGCGAGCTGGCAGCTCACCGCGGGCGGGCTGTTCCTGGTGCCGGTGACGTTCCTGCTCGAGGGCGCACCACCCGCGATCGACCTCCCGGCCGCACTCGGCTACCTGTGGCTCGGCGGCATCGGCGGCCTGCTCGCCTACGTGCTGTGGTTCCGCGCGATCACGACCCTGCCGGTCACGTCGGTGTCGATGCTCGGCCTGCTCTCGCCGATGGTCGCTGCGGTGCTCGGTGTCGTCGTGCTCGGCCAGACGCTGAACCCCGTGCAGCTCATCGGTTTCGCACTCGCGCTCGCGGCGATCGTCGCGAGTCAGCGACCGGTCAGGTCCAGCACCAGGATCGGCTCGCCGTCCGCGTCGATCTCGCCGGTCAGCACGAACCCGTAGCCGAGGTAGAACGGCAGCGGACCACCCTCACCCGGCACGTGGCTGGTGATCAGCTCGGTCGCCCCGTCCGCACGGATCAGCCGCACGATCTCGTCGAGGATCGCCGTGCCGTAGCCACGGCCCTGGTGGTTCGCGTCGATGAGCAGCCGCCACAGGAAGTAGGGCCCGCGCAACTCCGGCCCCGGAACCAGGTTCCAGCTCACCATCACGAACCCGACCGGCACGTCCCCGTCGTAGACCGCGCGGAACCAGGGTTTCGCCTCGGGATGCGCCGCGGCGTGCCGGAAGGACATCTCTACGGACGCGACGAACTGTTCCTGGTCGGGACGCACGCGCAGGGCGATCACCGCGTCGCGGTTGGCGTCGGTGATCTCGACGAGCCTGATGTGAGCAGTCATGCCGGAATTGTGGCCGCACCACAACGCGATGCCGACCGATTAACCGGACGTCGGAGGCATCGAGGACGTGGACGACGAGGGCGGGCCTACCGACGTCTGGGGATTGGTCACCGGCGGATTGTCCGGCGTCGACGGCGGGGTGGGCAGCGTCGTCGACTGCGGCGGCACGTTCGGCTGAGTCGAGTTCGGCGGCAGGGTCGTCGGCGTCGACTCGACGGTGGTCGGCAGCGGCACGTCCGTCGTGGTCCGCGGCGGCGAGGTCGTCATCGACGGCCCTGGCGGTGTCGCGGGTTCCGGCTGCGTCGCGGCCGGCAGCACGGCGAGCGCCACGGCCACGACGCCCACGGTCGCGAGCCCGGTGCCGACCACGGCGATGGTGCGCCGCCGGGTCCGCACGGCCTGGCCGCGGTGGATCAGGTCGGCTGCCGTGACGGCACGCGGTGGCGCCTCTTCCCCGTGCAAAGCGGAGAAAGTCGCCCGCAGGTCGTCTTCGCGAACCATCACACCTCCAGCCTCAACTGATCGAACTCCGGCCCCAGCTTGCGCCGCAACGTCTCCAGGCCCTTGCTGCTCTGCGACTTCACCGTGCCCGTCGAGCAGTTCAGCGCCGTCGCCGTGTCCTCGACGCTGAGATCGTGCCAATAGCGCAGCACGAGCACAGCGCGTTGCCGTGCGGGCACGGCGGTGAGCGCCTGCCACACCACCAGCCTGTCCTCCGCCCCTGCGGCGGAGGACAGGCTTTCTGGGGGTGCGTCAGTCAGCTTCTCCCTGCGCCAGCGCACTTTGCGGCGTTCGGCGAGGAACGTCCGCACGACGATCTGACGCAGGTACGGTTCCAACCCCGACCGGTCCGCGAGCTTGGGACCGGCCAGGTAGAGCTTCAAGAACGCCGACTGCATCACGTCTTCCGCTTCATGCCAGTTGCCGCACAACAAGAACGCGGTGAAGCGCATCGAGTCGGCGCACCGGTCGAAGCAGTCGGTGAACTCGGCCTCCCAGTTCAGCGGTGACTCCTCACCGGGCCGGGGTCGACGTGACCGGCGGCGTCGTCGGGATCGAGGAGCTCGGCGACGGCGGCGTCCAAGTCGTCGGCGGGTACTGCGGGGTCGTCGGCAGCGGGGTCGGCTGGACCGACGTGGTCGGCGGGTACTCCGGCCTGGTGGAGCTCGGCTGCGGCGGTGCGGTCGTCGGCGGGTACTCCGGCGTGGTGGGCAGCGACGTGGGCGGTGCCGTGGTCGGCGGGTACTCCGGCGAGGTGGAGACGGGCGGCTGCGGAGCCGAGGTCGTGGGCGGAGCCTCTGGCGAGCCGCCACCGCTCAGCGCCAGCGCGGGCACGGCGATGCCGACACCTCCCAGCACGACCGCTCCCGCCACGATCATCATTCGTTTGCGCACTTCGCGACTCCAGCATGTCCGGTGGCGCCTGGTCAGGCACCCTCACCCGTATCCATGCGGCCGGCCTCCGGTTCGGTTGCCCCTGTGTCCTGGATCACGATCTCGACGCAACGGGCCCGTTCGGCGGCCTCGTCGAGGATCGCGCGCCTCGGTTCGGGGACGTCCAGCACCCGGTCCTCTGCCTTGCCGAAGACGTCCCGCAGCCTGCGGTCGTTGCGCAGGACGTCCAGCGCCTGCCAGTCGCCACCGAGCACCACGCTGTCCAGTTGGGCAAGCCTCGGGACCAGCACCCGGAACACGTCGTCCGCGGCGGCCTGGAGCGCGACGCGGGCCTGGCCCTCGCGACGCCGGGCGAACCGCTGCTGCGACCACCCGCCCGCCTTGATGCGGCCGTGCACCTGTTTGCGGTCCGTAGCCGACACCTCGACCTTGGCCCCGAACGCGACGCCGACGCTGTGCCCGCCGAGCCGCACGAGGATCAGGCCGATCCGGCGCGGTGTCGTCAGTCTTTCAATCACCTCTTCTACAGAGGTGCCGCCGCGCGTGGCGAACGTGGCCGTGGCGCCGTCCTCGGCCGTGATGCGCACATGGTCGTCGATGTGGGTCTGGACGGCGCCGTGACGCTCCGCGAACCGGCTGATCCAACCCTCGACGCGTTCCGGCTCGACCTCGACGGCCCGTCCACCGGGAACCGGCCGCACCCGGCTCACCTGACCGCCACCCACACGGGCACGCGATAGCCGCTCTCGTGCGGCGAAAGTCGTTGAACGCTCATGAACCCGGCGACGTTCAGCGCCTGCTCCATCTCGGCGGCGGGGAGGACCCGGTGCCGCGTGGAGGCCGATCCGGCGATCTCCCATCCCGAGACACCCCTCAGGAGCGTCACGACCTCCAGGCCGTACGACAGGCCGTCGGGAGCCCAGTCCCAGAGCTGCACCGTGACCCTGTCGCCGTTCACCTTGGGCGGCGGCGCGGTCGGCCTGAGCGCGCCGAGCCGGTCGAGCTCGGGCACGGCGGCCACCAGAACCCCGCCGGGTCTGAGCGACGCGTGGGCGAGCATCAGGATGTTCGCGAGGGATTCCTCGTGCGCGAGCCTGGGCAGCAGGTCGTCCGTGGCCCGCACCGCGTCCACCTGGACGCCGGGAACAACGTCGAGCAGGTCGACGACCGCGTGCGGACCGGGTCCGAGCACCGCGCCGGCCACGGAGGTCAGCACGTCGAGGTCGTTCACCGTGCACACACTAGAGCCAGCCCGACACGTGACGTGAACGGCACGGAGATGTTACTGATCGGTTCGGAACGCTTGACAGATGAGTCTCGAAAGCGTGAACTCATCAACCGTATGGATTAACCATTGACTCCATCCGGCTCCGACCAGCGATGTTCACGGACGGGTAGGGTCACTGGGGCGTGATCTTATGACAGCGGGGAGTCACCATGACGACTGCTGCCGGTCGACCAACACTGACCGTTGAGGACACTGACTCAACGGGTCACGGCAGCCTTACGCAACTCTTGACGACGGGACCGTTCCCGGAAGCGTTGAGGGCTGCGATCAAGGCGAGCCGTCTCAGTCTCGACCGCATCCAGCACCGGTTGGCACTGCGCGGCGTGACGATCAGCGTCGCGACGCTCAGCTACTGGCAGTCAGGACGGCGAAGGCCTGAACGCCCTGAATCGCTGGAGGCGCTGCGGCACCTCGAGTCGGTCTTGGGCGTACCTCAGTCAGGTCTTTCGGCGCTGCTCGGCCCACCTCGTCCGCGAGGTCGCCGTTGCCGCCCGACGACGATGATGCCGATCGACGCCCTCTGGGCGCGTCGTGAGCGGGTCGCGAACCTGCTCTCGAAGGTCGACACGTCCTCCGACCTGAAGCTCGGCAGGATCAGCCAGCACGACCGCATCGAGATCTCTGCCGACGGCGGGCAGAAATCCGTGTGGGTGCGGCAGATCCTGCGTGCCGAGCAGGACGGCCCCGACCGCTGGGCGCTCGTGTTCGAGACCGAGGAGAGCGACGTTCTCCCCGAGATCGTGAACGTGCGCAACTGCCACCTGGGCCGCATCGCCCGCGACCACGAAGCCAACATCATGGTCGCGGAGATGATGTTCGAACGTCCCCTGACGCGCGGCGAGACGCTCATCATGGAATACCAGCTGGTATTCCCCGAGGGTCACGCGCCGAAGGGCAACAACACGTTCGCGCGCAAGTTCCGCCTCCCGGTCCGCGAGTACGTGATCGAGGTCCGTTTCGACGAGGCGAACCTGCCGTCGCGCGTGCAGCAGTACTCGGTGCCCGCGGGCGACGAAACGCCGTCACGGCGCCGGAACCTGACCCTGGACTCGGGCGGCGGCGTGCACGCGGTGGCGCTCGGCTTCGGTCCCGGTGTGTTCGGCATCCGCTGGGAGTGGCCGAACCGCTAGACGTTCTCCAGATCAACGGAAAGGCCCCCGGCTCGTGAGCCGGGGGCCTTCTCGTTGTCAGCTCATCAGATCCAGCCGGCGATCTGCAGCGTCACGTTCCGGATCGAGCCCTTGTCCGAACCGACTACGTCCTGGACCTTCAGCGTCCAGTTGCCGTCAGCCGGGTCGGCCAGCAGCGAGGACAACGTCCCCGTCGCGGGCTTCCAGGAACCCGTGAACGGCGCGTCCCCGGCCAGCGCGGACGAGAACGACCGCGTGGCCGAGTCGTCGAACACGGCCTGGCAGATGTTGTTCCCGCCACCACCGGACCTCGAGAACAAGGTCACCGACTTCCCGGAAGGCGAAGTCAGCGTCCCCACCAGGTCACCGACGAAGGTGTGGTCGATGCCCACGGTCGTCGCGCCCTCGGTCGCCGAGCAGGTGGCGCCGTCGATCGAGAACTTCAAGTTCGAAGCCCCACCGACACCGGCGACCGGCACCGAGATCGACACACCGGTCTGGTCGTTGTCCGGAATCGCGACCGGAGCCCCGGTGTAAGCGAACGACTTGAACTCGCGGGAAGGCTCACCGACCCGGAAGGTGAACGACTCCGCGGTGGGCGAGGTCGCTCCGGAGAAGGTGACCCGAGCATCCAGCTTGACCGCGGACCCCAGAGCAGCCGAAGCCGGAACGGTCACCTTGTAGGTGTTGGAAACCGTCTGCCCGACATCGATGTTGCCGTAGTACTTCGACCGAGGCGCGATGGTCACACCGGCGCTCGACGTCGACAGCACGACAGAAGTCGAAGCGGCGGAACCATCTCCGCCGTTCGTCACCGGCACCGTAACCGTCGAGGTGGTGCCCGGCTTGAGGTACTGGCTGCCGTCGGCGTCGTTGACGATCGTCGGACGCCCGGCGCGAGCCAGGGCCTGCGGCGACGCACCCGTGTAGGCGAGAGCCTTGTCCGCCATCACGATGCCGGCACCGGTGCGGTTGTCCACACCGGACTCGACGATGTCGATCGCCGTGGAGACAAGGGCTTCCTTGACGTCCGCGGGCTTGAGCGTCGGGTTGCCGGACAGGATCAGGCCGGCGATCGCGGCGGCGTTCGGAGCAGCGGCCGACGTGCCGAAGAACGGCGCGAAGCCCGGCACCGACGTGGTGACACCGTCGGCCGCGGTGATGTCCGGCTTCTGCCGGGTCTCGGCGAGCGGCGTGCCGTCGGGCGCGAAGAACGTCTTGCGCGGGCCGTCGGAGGTGAAGCGCTCCGGCTTCTGCGCGCTGTTGTACGCCTCCGGGAACGGGCCCTTCGGGTTGGCCGGGTC
>JAVXWK010001007.1:0-13222 GCA_032230575.1 Pseudonocardiales bacterium
CTGATCCTGCTGTTCGGTCCCGCCGACGGCCCGAGCGGGATTCTCGACACGCTGGCCTTCCTGTCGACGTTCGCCATGGGCGCCTACTGCGTGGTGCTTCTCCTGGTGAACAACCGGATGCTGCCCAAACCCATCCGGCCCAAGCTGATCACGAACATCATCATCGGCTTCGGTGCGTTGTTCTACCTGGGCATGCTGTTCTTCAGTCTCATCAAATTCGGCGTTGTGGTGGGCTGAGATGCAGATCCGCGAAGGCTTTCTAAAAGAGGCTGTGCCCGGCGCTTTCGTCGGGCTCGCCGCCGGGCTCATCGCGGGAGGGCTGGCCGCGCTCGTCGGCCAGCCGCTCGGGTGGGCACTCGTCACGATGGTCGCTTTGGGACTGCCGCTGGGCGCGCTCGGCGGCGGTTTCGGCCTGCTGGTGGCGGCCGGCAAGCTCCCGGCGGGGCGGTTCGCTCCCGTGGCGCTGTACTGGTTGGTCGCGTTCCCACTGGCCCGGCTGGTGCACGAAGTCACCGTGAGCCTCGTGCTCACCGGCCAGGTTCGACTGCCTTCGGACCTGGCCGGTTTCCTCGCCTACCAAGGGATCGTGAGCCTCGGCTGGGCCATCGGTTTCCTGTGGCTGCACGAACGCATCTCGATGCGACTCCGTGCGCGTGCCACCGCTGCCCGCTGACCTTCCGCCGAAGGAGTTCGCGATGCTTGATCTTCCTGTCTGGGTGTGGATCGCGACCTTGGGCGGACTCGCCCTGGTGATCGCGTTCGACTTCTACCTCGTGGTGCGCAAGCCCCACGAACCGTCGTTCCGCGAGTCGGTCTACTGGGTCGTGTTCTACGTCGGCCTGGCCGTCCTCTTCGGACTCGGCGTGACGCTGTTCGCCGGAGGACAGCACGGCGGCGAGTTCTTCGCCGGCTGGATCACCGAGTACTCCCTCAGCGTCGACAACCTGTTCGTGTTCGTGCTGATCATGGCCCGGTTCGCGGTGCCGCGGGAACAACGGCAGAAGGTGCTGATCGTCGGCATCCTGCTGGCGTTGTTGCTGCGCGCGATCTTCATCGCGGTCGGCGCCGAGGCCATCTCCCGGTTCGACTGGCTCTTCTACGTCTTCGGTGCGTTCCTCATCTACACCGCGTGGAAGCTGGTGGCGCACAACGAGAGTGAGGAAGCCGAGTTCTCCGAGAACGCCGCGTTGCGCGCGGTGCGCAAGGTGTTTCCCCGCGCGAGTCCGCTGCTGATCGTCATGGTGGCGGTCGGCACGACGGACCTGCTGTTCGCGGTGGACTCCATCCCGGCGATCTTCGGGCTCACCAAGGAGCCGTACCTGGTGCTGACCGCCAACGCGTTCGCGTTGATGGGCCTGCGCCAGCTCTTCTTCCTGGTGGGCGGTCTCCTGGATCGCCTGGTGCACCTCAGCAAGGGCCTTGCGGTGGTGCTCGCGTTCATCGGGCTCAAACTGATCCTCGAGGCGATGCACCACCACGGTGTTCCCTGGGCGCCGGAGATTCCGATCGTGGCTTCTCTCGGCGTGATCGTGGTGACTCTCGCGATCACCACGGTGTGGAGCCTGCACACCTCCCGGCGGGCCGCCCGCGCCGCCGTGGAGGAGGCTGAAGCTCAGCGCTCCCAACGAGTTGAGGGCGCTCAGCCGTGAATCGTGTGGCCTTCGGCGTCCTTGCGGAGCGTCTGGGCCACGGCCGCTACGGCCTCGGCGTCCTTGCGCTGCTCGTTGAGCGCGGTGGCCAGTCCGAGGCCGAGCGCGCGGCCGTCGGCGGAGAATCCGGCGCGCGGCTCCGTCAGAGAGCGCGCGAAGTTCTTCAAGCGGGACATGGTTTTCCTTCTCTCCCTGTCGATGGTCGTCCCTCCCGAGGCGCGCAGAAGCCCATCAGGCACTGTCGCACGGGAGGAGCAGGGGTGCGGCTGGGTGTCCTTCGACGGGATACCCACTCGGGGTCCTCGTTGATCCCATCCCTGCTGCCATTCAGCATACTGCGTTTTGTATGCAATCGGCTGCCATCGTGTCGCGGATCACCCGTGTGGCACCAAATGACCGATTTCAGGTGATCTGAGCGTAATGACTTACTTACTCTCGGTGGTCTTCCGGTCGTGATAGGTCTGCCTGGTCTGCTCCGCGTGGCGGTGCATGACCTCGCCTGCTCGCTCTCCGTCACCATCGGCGATGGCGGAGATCAGCTCAGCGTGTTCGTTCCACGAGTCACGGCTGCGCGGGCGGGCGATCGGCGTGTAGTACCACCGCACCCGGCGGTCGACGAGCCCGATCATCTCGGACAGGACCTTGTTGCGGCCGATCGCCGCGACGGCCGCGTGCAGGTTGGCGTTCGCCTCGACCAGGCGTTCCACGTCGGCGGCGACCAGTGCCTCCTCGCCGGCCTTCTGCAGCTTCTTGAGCTGCTTCACGTCGCCTGGGGTGGCGTGTTCGGCGGCGAGCTTGGCGGAGTAGGTCTCCAGCACGCTGCGCACGGCGAGCAGCTGGTCGGCCTCCTCCTCGGTCGGGGTGTGCACGAAGGCGCCCTGGGCGGGGCGCAGGTCGACCCAGCCGTCGGTCTGGAGGCGCTGCAACGCCTCGCGCACCGGCTGCCGGCTCACGCCCAGGTACTCGGCGAGCTCGGCCTCGACCAGGTGCTGGCCGGGGGCGAGGGTGCGGTTGACGATGAGCTCGAGCAGCGCGTCGTAGACGGCTTGCCGCAGCGGTGCCGGTCGTTCGACCCGGCGGCTCGCCGCGGCGCTGAGCGGGCCGCTGGACTTGGCGGCCCGGCGGCCACTGGGCAAAGAGGTCATGTCAGACAGAATACAGCTTTTGGTATGCAAAAGGCACTTCTAGAGGTTTAGTCATGTTGTCCGTATACTGTATGCAATCTTGCCAGGTTCAATGGCAGAGCGGGGCGTGACATGAAGATCGCTGTTCTCGGAGCCGGAGCGATCGGTGCCTACGTCGGTGCGGCGTTGCATCGTGCGGGCGTGGAAGTCCACCTGATCGCACGTGGAGCCCATCTCGCGGCGATGCGGGAGCACGGTGTGCGGGTGCTGAGTCCTCGTGGTGATTTCACCGCGCGTCCACATGCGACTTCCTCGCCGGAGGAAGTGGGCGAGGTGGACTACGTGTTCCTCGGTCTGAAGGCGTATTCATACGCGTCGTCAGGCGATCTGCTGGCGCCCCTGATGGGGCCTTCCACTGCTGTCATCGCTGCTCAGAACGGGATTCCGTGGTGGTACTTCCACGGCATGACCGGGCACCCTCTCGAGGGCCAGCGGATCGAGGCCGTCGACCCCGGTGGCTCGGTGTCCGCGGTGCTGCCGATGGAGCGGGCGATCGGGTGTGTCGTCTACTGCTCGACCGAGATCGAGTCGCCAGGGGTGATCCGTCACCTGGAGGGCACGCGGTTCTCGATCGGGGAGCCGGATCGGTCGATCTCGCCGCGTTGTGTGGCGCTGAGCGAGGCGATGATCGCGGGCGGGCTGAAGTGCCCGGTGGAGAAGGACGTCCGCGAGGACATCTGGATCAAGCTGATGGGCAACGTGGCGTTCAACCCGTTGAGCGCCCTGACCCGCGCGACGATGGTGGAGATCTGCGACCACTCGGACAGCCGTGATCTCGTGGCGCAGATGATGGCCGAGACGCTGACGATCGCGCGAGCCGCCGGTTGTGACCCGCAGATCTCGATCGACAAGCGCATCGACGGCGCCCGGCGGGTCGGGCACCACAAGACGTCGATGCTGCAGGACCTGGAAGCCGGCAAGCGGCTGGAGATCGACGCGATCATCGCCGCCGTGGTGGAGATCGCTTCACTGACCCGTGTGCCCGCGCCGACGTTGCGGCATGTGTACGCGGCCATCGATCTCCTGTCGCGCACGTCGCTGGTGTCCTGAGTTGCTGCTGCGACAGCTGGAATACCTGGTGGCTCTCGCACGTGAACGCCACTTCGCGCGTGCCGCGGAGGCCTGTCACGTGTCCCAGCCGTCGCTGTCGGCGGCGATCAGCAAGCTCGAACGCGAGCTCGGGGTGCCGATCGTGTCCCGGGGCCGCCGGTTCGAGTCGCTGACGCCGGAGGGGGAACGGGTCCTGCTGTGGGCGCATCGCATGCTCGCGGACCGCGATGCTCTGCGGCAGGACCTGTCGCGCATGCGCGAGTCGCTCTCCGGTGTGCTGCGGATCGGTGCGATTCCTACCGCCCTGCCCACCGCTCCGTTGCTGACGACGCCTTTCTGCGAGCGGTATCCGCACGTGCGGATCACGTTGGAGTCGTTGTCGTCGCGGGAGATCGTGCGGCGGCTGGACGAGTTCGAGCTCGACATCGCGATGACCTATGTGGACAGCTCGGTGCGGGCCATGCCGTTGTACGAGGAACGCTATGTGCTCTTGACGCCTGCTGACGAGGAGATCGCTTCTCGGCCGGTGGCTCGGTGGGCTGACGTTGCCGCGTTGCCTCTTTGTCTGCTGACCTCGAAGATGCGGAACCGGCGGATCCTGGACGGGATCTTCGCCGATGCCGGGGTGCAGCCGGTGCCGGTGATCGAGGCCGACACCGTGGCGACCCTGTACGCCCATGTGGCTACTCGGAAGTGGTCTTCTGTCATCGCGCACGCGTGGTTGCAGATGTTCGGGACGCCCGAGGGGATGCGCGTGGTGCGGATCGAGGAGCCTTCTCGCGTGCCGCAGATCGGGCTGGTCGCGGGGGAGCAGGTTTCGATGCTGGCGCGGGCGATGATGGGCCTGACGCGGGGCCTTGACCTGCGCGGCGAGCTGGATCGCTTGCTGCACAAGCATCTTGATAGACGCGAGCTATGACGGGATAGGAACTTTCGCTTGGACGCCGGGGGTCCGCGCGTTCGATGCTTCTGGCATGAAGATTCTGTGCGTTCTCTACGACGACCCGGTGACCGGCTACCCGACTTCGTACGCCCGTGACGATCTTCCTTTGTTGAGCGGCTACCCCGGTGGCCAGACGCTGCCGACTCCGTCCTCCGTGGACTTCACGCCCGGCCACCTGCTGGGCAGCGTGTCCGGTGAGCTGGGCCTGCGGTCGTTCCTGGAGTCCCAGGGCCACGAGCTCGTGGTGACCTCGGACAAGGGCGCTGCTGGTTCTGTCTTCGACCGCGAGCTGGCCGACGCGGACGTGGTGATCTCGCAGCCGTTCTGGCCGGCCTACCTGACCGCCGAGCGGATCGCGCGTGCTCCCGAGCTGAAGCTCGCCCTGACCGCGGGCATCGGCTCCGACCACGTCGACCTGGACGCGGCCATCGCGCACGGCGTCACCGTCGCCGAGGTGACCTACTGCAACAGCATCAGCGTCGCCGAGCACGTGGTGATGTCGATCCTGAACCTGGTCCGCAACTTCGTTCCGTCGCACCAGACCGTGCTGAACGGCGACTGGAACATCGCCGACTGCGTGGCCCGCTCGTACGACGTCGAGGGTATGCACGTGGGCACCGTGGCGGCGGGCCGCATCGGCTTGGCGGTGCTGAAACGCCTGGCGCCGTTCGACATGCACCTGCACTACACCGACCGCCACCGCCTGCCGTCGGAGGTCGAGCAGGAGCTGGGGCTGACGTTCCACGCGTCGGCCGCGGACATGGTGCCGCACTGCGACGTCGTGACGATCAACGCACCGCTGCACCCCGAGACCGAGAGCCTGTTCGACGACGAGCTGATCGCGACGATGAAGCGCGGTGCGTACCTGATCAACACGGCTCGGGCTCGTATTGCCGACCGGGACGCGGTGGTGCGGGCGTTGCAGAGCGGCCGCCTGGCCGGATATGCGGGCGACGTGTGGTTCCCGCAGCCCGCGCCGTCGGACCACCCGTGGCGCACGATGCCTCATCACGGCATGACCCCACACATCTCGGGCAGCTCGCTGTCGGCGCAGGCCCGGTACGCGGCGGGGACGCGGGAGATCCTGGAGTCGTTCTTCGCGGGGACGCCGATCCGCGACGAGTACCTGATCGTCGACGGGGGCAAGCTCGCGGGCACGGGCGCGCACTCCTACGCGGTTCGCGGCTGACCTGGTTCAATGCCCGCAGGTCCACGTACTGCAACGCGGTTCCCGCGCGAGACGTGCTCTTCGCGAGCGTGGTGGTGTCGTCCGAGACCCAGGACGTCGCGGTGGCGCAACTGACGTCGGTGGTGCCAATCGTCGCCGGGCCGTTCGTGAACGCCTGATCACTCCTGGACGATGGACGCGCTCTGCAGCCGGAGCGCGTCCTGCCCTGGCGGCGCGCCGAACATGCGCCGGTACTCGCGGCTGAACTGCGACGGGTTGTCGTATCCGACGGCGTGACCGACCGAGGCGACGTCGTGCGGTGCGGTCACGAGCGCGGCGCGGGCTCGTTGCAGGCGGATCTGCTTCTGGTACTGCAGCGGGCTCATCGCCGTGACCGTGCGGAAGTGCCGGTTGAGCGTCGACACGCTCGTGCCGATGTCCGCGGCCAGGTCGTCGATGCGGATCACCTGGTCGAACCTGGCCTTGATCCACGCGATGGCCGCGGCGACCAGAGCCAGACGGCTGTCGGCTGTGCCCGCCTGCCGCATCAGCGCCGCCTGCGGGCTGTTGAGCAGCCGCCAGTGGATCTCGCGACGCACGGACGGCCCCAGCACCCGCAGGTCACGCGGCTCGTCCAGCAGTCTGAGCAACCGGACCAGGGCGTCGAGCAGCTTGTCGTCAGCCGTCGAGAGCGCCATACCGGGGCCGTCGTGCGGCTTGATCGGTGCCGGTCCGCTCTCCACCAGCAGCTGGGCGATCGTGGCGGGCTCCAGCTTGAGTCCCAGTGCCAGGAACGGTTTCGACGGGCTGGCCTCGGTGATGTGCCCGGTCAGCGGCAGGTCGACCGTCACCACCGCGATCTTGCCGGGCCCGTGGTCGAAGACGTGGTCGCCGAGCATCGTGCGCTTCTGGCCTTGCGCGACGAGCGTCAGCACCGGCTCGGTGACCGTGCCCATCGGCTCGGTGACCCGGTCGCCCGCGAACACCAGCACGCCTTCGTTCCACAGTGGACGCCCGTGGGGTCCGGCGTGCCGGATGATCCCGCAGCGGATCTCCTCCAGTGGCGTCATGTGGCCAGTCTGGCACGATCGTGCGGCGATCTGAGCGAAGTTGAGCGGATCGTGCAACGGATCGCGCCCATCGGCCTAGGTGATGACGGTTGCTGGGCCTTGAATTGAGGCATGTCGCTTGATTCGTACATCACCCTCGGCCGCTCAGGCCTGCGCGTCAGCCCGTTCACGCTCGGCACGATGACCTTCGGCGAGGACCACGGCTGGGGCAGCACGCCCGAGGAATCCTCGAAGATCCTAGCGTCCTATGTGGACCAGGGCGGCAACTCGATCGACACCGCCAACCTGTACACCAACGGCCACTCCGAGAAGATCATCGGCGACTTCTTCGCCGGCCGATCGTCCGCGCGTGACCGCGTCGTGCTCGCCACGAAGTTCTTCGGCAACCTGCACGCGGGCGACCCGAACGGCGGAGGCCCGAGCCGCAAGGCTCTCGTGCACCAGCTCGAAGACTCGTTGCGCCGCCTGCAGACCGACTACGTCGATCTCTACTGGCTGCACAACTTCGACCCCGTCACCCCGGTCGAGGAAACGATGCGGGCTCTGGACGACCTGGTCCGCGCGGGCAAGATCCGCTACATCGGGTTCTCCGATGTGCCGGCCTGGGCCACGGCTCATGCGGCGACGTTGGCACAGTGGCACGGCTGGTCGCCGATCATCGCGTTGCAACTTGAGCACTCGCTGCTCGAACGCACCCCGGAAGGCGAGCTCATCCCGATGGCGCAGGCCATGGGCATGGGTGTCATGCCGTGGTCGCCGTTGCGCGGCGGTTTCCTGTCCGGCAAGTACACCTCGGGCGGGGCTCCGGTTTCCGGTCGCGGCGGGGTGCCGAGCGCCGAGGACTTCGTGGTGATCGATGCCGTGAACGCCGTGGCCGCGGAGCTTGGTGTGCCCGCGTCCCAGGTCGCGCTGTCGTGGCTGCGCGGACGGCCCGGTGTCAGCTCGGTCGTGATCGGGGCGCGCCGGTACGACCAGTTCGAGACGAACCTCGGTGCGCTCGACGTGACGTTGACCGATGCGCAACGGGCCGTGCTCGACGAGGTTTCCGCGCCTCGGCTCAACTTCCCGGCCGAGAACAACCGCGAGCTGGCTCCGCACCTGCAGTTCGCCGGCGCCACCGTGGATGGTCGGCCGTCCACGATGCTGCCGATGTTCGCCACGGGCAGTCGGTACTGACGAGCCGGGTCATTTCATCGCCGCTTCGCGACGATTGCGATTGGGGCTTGACTTTGAGCCTCTTGCGAGATGCTTATCGGCCTGTAAAAGCCGAGCTGGTAAAGCGCTCGGCCGATCCGGACACGGTAGCATCTCGCACTCAAAGTCAAGCCCCAATCGCGTGGGTGGTTGCGTCATGACCGCTTCTCTGATTTGCATGAGCTCGCGCCATCCATTGACACGTTCGTGTACAGTTTGAGGCGTTATTGTTTTGTGATCTTGCGGTAGAGTGGAACACGTGAGCGAAACCCGACTTCTCCCCACCGACGAGCTGCTGCGCAGTTTCGTCGAGGACGTGACGGAGAGCCGGATTCGTGACAACCGGATCATGTGTACGATTGCCGAGTTGGATCGGCGTGGCGCCGCAGCCGAGCTTGGGTACAAGAATTTGGCGAATGTGTTGCGTGATGCCGTTCGGTGGGATATCGGCGAAGCTCGGAAATGGGTCGCCAACGCCGCGCTGGTGAACAGCACGATCACTCCGACCGGCAGCGAGCTCGCCCCTGAACTTCCCGTGACCGCCGCTGCGGCGGGCGAGGGCGCGTTGTCGGTCGAGCACGTGGCGGCGCTGGCCAGGGCGATGGAGGATCTGCCCGCTGAAGCCGAGGCCGCGATGGTCGACTTCGCTCGCGAGCACGTGCCCGCCGCGATCCCCAAGTTCGGCGAGCGGCTGGCTTACGCGCTCTATCAGAACGACCCAGAGCCTCGTGATCCCGAGCCCGCGCCGCTGGTCAACCAGCATAGGAAATGCTGGAAGAAGAACGGTCAGCTCGAGGTCAAGATGTTGCTGGACGCTGTGACCGGCATGGCTTACGAGACGATGCTGGACCCGTTGGCCAAGCCTCGCCCCGAGACGGAGGAAGGCCCGGACCTGCGATCCCGCTCCGAACGTGAAGGCGACGCCTTCGCCGAGCTGGTCAACCTGATGCTGCGCGCCGACCAGTTGCCCGAGCACGGCGGCGAACCGGTCACCCTGACGCTGACGATGTCCTACGACGACCTGGCCGAGCAGGTGGGCCAGGCGATGCTGGACAACGGCGAGCGCGTCCCCGCCGACCAGGTCCGTCAGCTCGCTTGCAACGCGGGCATCATCCCTCTGGTTCTCGGGAACAAGTCGCAGCCGATGGACATCGGCGGCAAGACCCGCAGCTTCCCCGCTGGAATCCGCCGGGTCCTGGTCGCGAGAGACCGAGGCTGTGCCTTCCCCGGATGTATGAGACCGCCGAGACATTGCGATGCCCACCATATTCATCACTGGGCGGACGGCGGCAAGACCTCTGTCGACAACGCGGTGCTGCTGTGCCGTCATCACCACACGCTGATTCACCAGAGTGAGTGGGAAGTGAAGTTGGCGGCCGGTATACCGATGTTCTATCCGCCGCCGTGGCTGGACGAAAATCGCAGACCGAGACGCAACCTGCTCCACTCGCTGGATGAATTCGTGCTGACTGCCTCGCGCGAATTGGCTTTCGCCTGCCCGAGGTGAAGCTGAAGGCGAACTTCGCATGGCTATCAGCGATGCGAAGCGAGCAGTCCTCAAGGCACTGCGCATCAGAGAAGCGGTCATGACGTGCCCAGCCCGGCGCGTGCCCACGCTGGAAGTCCACCCCTCCGCTGGAACCTGACGCGCCATCGCAAGCCGACCACCGCACACCGCGTGAGCGCCCAGCCGACGAGCACCCGCCCAGCAAGGCGATCACCCACCCCGCGTCAAGAAACCGCAACAGGGGCTAGCGCATACCGAAGATTGCATACAGTATGGACGCCAGGAGGTGTCGTGATGAGCAGGCGGAAGAAGACCGAGCCCTACGTGCGGCTCACCCAGCCGCTGGTGCGCGACGCAGGCATCCTGCGCCCGGCCACCTGGGAGGAAGCGCTCGATCGTGCGGCCGAGGGGTTCCAGAGGAACGTGGCCAAGCACGGGCCGGACGCGTTCGGGATGTTCTCCTGTGCCAGGGCCACCAACGAGATGAACTACATGGCGCAGAAGTTCACGCGGGCGGTCATCGGCACGAACAACGTCGACTCGTGCAACCGCACGTGTCACGCGCCCAGTGTCGCGGGGCTGGCGAAGGTCTTCGGCAGTGGCGGCGGTACCTCCTCCTACCAGGAGATCGAGGACGCCGACCTCATCGTTCTGTGGGGGTCCAACGCGCGTGAGGCGCACCCCATCTTCTTCCAGCACGTGCTCAAGGCCGTCAACAAGGGCGCGAAGCTGTACGTGATCGACCCGCGGTTGACGAGCACCGGCAGGTGGGCGCACAAGTGGTTGCGGCTCAACGTCGGCACGGACATTCCGCTGGCTCACGCGATCGCCCGCGAGATCATCGCGTCGAACCTCACGAACATGTCGTTCATCGAGCGGGCGACCGAGGGGTTCGAGGAGTTCGTCAAGGCCGTCGAGCCGTGGACCCTTCCCGTCGCCGAGCTGGAGACCGGTGTGCCCGCTGAGCTCATCCGCGAGCTCGCGCACGCTTACGCCAAGGCCGACCGGGGGCAGCTCAGCTGGACGCTCGGCATCACCGAGCACCACAACGGCACGGACAACGTGCTCAGCCTCATCAACCTGTCGTTGCTCACCGGGCAGGTCGGGCGGTACGGCGCGGGGCTGAACCCGTTGCGCGGGCAGAACAACGTGCAGGGCGGCGGCGACATGGGGGCGATCCCCGACCGCATGCCCGGGTTCCAGGACATCACGGACCCGGACGTCGCGGCCAAGTTCAACGCCGCGTGGGGATCGAACATCCAACCCAGGAAGGGCTGGAACCTCACGCAGATGCTCGAGGCGATGGAACGCGGTGACATGACCACCGTCTACATCATCGGCGAGAACCCCGTGCAGTCCGAGGCCGACTGCGAGCACACGATCAAGCGACTGTCCAACTTGGACCACATCGTCGTGCAGGACATCTTCCTCACCAAGACCGCGCAGATGGCGCACGTCGTGCTGCCCGCCGCGGCCGCGTGGTGCGAGACCGACGGCACGTTCACGAACAGCGAGCGCCGGGTGCAGCGGGTCCGCAAGGCCCTCGACCCACCCGAGGGCGCGCGCGACGACATCGAGATCATGAGTCAGATCGCCGATCGGCTCGGTGCGCCGTGGCAGCACATGACCGGCGAGGACGTGTGGAACGAGCTCCGCAGCCTGTCGCCGTTGCACACCGGGATGAGCTACCAGCGGCTTGAGGCGCTCGGTGGGATTCAGTGGCCCTGCCCGGACGAGGACTCCCTCGAACCCAGCTTCCTGCACGGCCGGTTGTGGGAGGAGGACCCGGTCAAGCGCGGCATGCCCGCCACGTTCTCGCCGGTCCTGCACAGTCCGCCGGTCGACGAGTTGACCGAGGAGTTCCCGTACCGGCTCACCACTGGGCGCAGGCTCGACTCCTACAACACCGGCGTGCAGTCGGCCGGGTTCGAGTCGCCGTTGCGCAAGGGTGAGACGCTCGACCTGTCACCGCAGGACGCGGAGAAGCTCGACGTCAAGGCCGGTGAGGAAGTCCAGATCACGTCCAGGCGCGGGCAGATCCAGGCCCCGGTGCGGATCGACGACGGACTGACGCCCGGCCTGGTGTTCATGACTTTCCACTTCCCGGACGAGATCGACGTCAACATCATCACCATCGAGGCGACCTGTCCGATCGCGGGCACCGCCGAGTACAAGGCCGCGGCCATCCGCATCGACAAGCTTCCGGTGAAGGTGGCCTGAGTGGACCTCAAACTCCTCGACGTCGAGCCCACCGAAGCCGAACGCGTCGTCGTCGACCTGTTCACCGGGATGGGACGGGACCAGCTGCTGCCCGCCCTGCACGCGGTCAACGACAGGGTCGGCTGGATCAGTCAGGGCGCGCTGAACCACATCTGCCGCGTCCTGCACGTCCCGCCGGCCGAGGCGTACGGCGTGGCGAGCTTCTACTCGTTGTTCTCGCTCACCGAACGCCCGGCGAGGATCACGCACGTCTGCGTCGACCTCGCGTGCCAGGTCAACGGCGCGAAAGCGTTGTGCGACAGGCTGACCGACGAGCTCGGTCCGGCGGGGGCGAAGAGCGGGTGGTTGCGCAGCCCGTGTCTCGGGGTGTGCGAGAAGGCTCCGGCGGCGCTCGCGTTCGAGGCGGGGGAGGTGGCGAAGGAGCAACTCCTGGCGCCCACCCACGCCGGTGAGGTGATCGCGGTGGCGGCCGCTGGTCCCTCCCATGTGGACGGTGAGCGCGCGGAGGTGCCGCAGGCCGGTGCACCCGGCCTGCGGCTGCTCAAACGAGTCGGGGTGGTGGATCCGGAAAGTCTCGACGACTACCGGGCCACGGGTGGTTACCACGCTCTTCGCACCGCACTGCTGCTCGGACCGTCCGGGGTGATCCGCGAGGTCGGCGACGCCAAGCTGATGGGCCGCGGCGGTGCGGCGTTCCCGACGGGGCGCAAGTGGGACGCGACCGCCAAGCAGCCGGTGCGACCGCACTACCTGGTGTGCAACGCGGACGAGAGCGAGCCCGGCACGTTCAAGGACCGCCTCCTGATGGAGGGCGACCCGTTCGCGGTGATCGAGTCGATGACGATCGCCGGGTTCGCCGCGGGTTGTTCCAGGGGCTATCTGTACCTGCGCGGCGAGTACCCGCTGGCGTTGCACCTGCTGCGCAACGCGATCGCGAAGGCGCGCGAACGGAACTTCCTCGGCGAGAACATCATGGGCCACGAGGGTTTCTCGTTCGACATCGAGATCCGGCGTGGGGCGGGGGCGTACATCTGCGGTGAGGAAACCGCGATCTTCAACTCGATCGAGGGCTTCCGCGGGGAACCGCGTTCGAAGCCGCCGTTCCCGGTGGAGAAAGGGTTGTTCGGCAAGCCGACCGTGGTCAACAACGTGGAGACGCTGGTCAACGTGCCAGTGATCCTCACGGAGGGCTGCGAGGCATACACCCGGATGGGCACTGAGGGGTCCACGGGGCCGA
>JAVXWK010001021.1:0-13750 GCA_032230575.1 Pseudonocardiales bacterium
TGGCTCGCGCGCCATGACGCTTCGAGACGTTCGAGGCCATCGGCGTGCAGGGCGACCGGCGAGTGGTACCTCGCGACGCGCACCACGTCGTCGGCGCCGAGGGACTGTCCGTCCAGCACGACAGGGGAGTCTTCGACCATGGCGCCAATGTGAACACATAGGGTTCACAGGTGCTCGTACTGCATGGCCTGTGCACGACCGACGGCGTTCTCGCGCTGTGGGCCGAGGACTCCGGGCTGCCCGCACGCAGCGAGAGCACGCGCCGGGACGCACCGCACCCGTTCGCGGCGCCGGCTGAGTCGCTGGCCGCCGCGCTCGGGCCCGAGGTCTCCAAGACGATCATGCGCAACCTGCTGCTGCCGTCGTTCTCATCAGGACCGATGGCGTCGCCGGAGCTGGTTCGCGACCCGCTGGCGGCGGGACGGGCGCAGCGCGGCAAGGTGCAGCTGCGGCAGTGGGGTGTGCCCACGATTCGCTTCACGACCAAGCCCGAGCTCGGCGCCGAGGTACGGCTGAGCGACTCCGCGCGGTTCGTGTTCGACGTCGCCGGGTTCGCCGCCGATCTCGTCGACCGCGGGCGCGTGCTGCCCTCGGTCGCGCCGGACCAGGCGGTAGCGCGCTGGGTGCCCGTGTTGTCGGGGACGGACTCGGCTCGGTTCGGGGCGTTGCAGGCCGCGATGCCGCCCGCGTGCCGGTGCGAGGAGATCGTCGGCGACCCGGCCGAGCTGGTGCGCGCGGCGCTCACGACCGCGGTGGACGAGCAGGTCAGAAGCCGGTTGAACGACGTGAACCTCGCGCCGAGGCACCGCGGGCGCGTGACCTCCGCCGAGGCCTGGCTCGGCGCGCTCACCGGGGAGCCGGCGTTCGAGGCGGACCCCGTCGAGCTGTACGAACTGCGCGAGCAGCTCGACCGGTGGCGGGACAGCGCGGGCAACGAGAGCCCGGTGCGCACGTGCTTCCGGCTGCGCTCGCCCGAGCAGCGCGACGAGGACGAGTGGGCGATCGAGTTCCTGCTGCAGGCCGTCGACGAGCCGAGCGTCCTGGTGCCCGCGGCTCAGGTGTGGTTCGCGGACGACGGTGTGCTGCGGCGCTGGATCCCCGCACCGCAGGAGCACCTGCTGGCCGACCTCGGGCGCGCGAGCAGGCTGCACCCCGACCTCGACGAGGCGTTGCGCGGCTCGCACCCGGCCGAGATGGAGGTCGACGCGGAGGGTGCGTACCGGTTCCTGACCGCGGCTCCGGTGCTGGCACAGGCCGGTTTCGGCGTGCTGTTGCCGTCGTGGTGGCAGCAGACGACGAATCTGGGCCTGAAGCTCACCACGAAGAGCCGCGGCACGGCCGGAACCGTCGCCAAGGAGAGCGAGATCGGCCTCAAGTCCATTGTGGACTACAAGTGGGAGCTGGCCCTCGGTGAGGACACGCTCACCGACGCCGAGCTCGCCGAGCTGGCCAGGGCCAAGGTGCCGCTGGTCAAGGTGCGCGGCCAGTGGGTGCAGGTCGACCAGAAACGGCTCACCGCGGGTCTCGCGTTCCTCAAGCGCGGTGGCGGGCGGATGACCGCGGCCGAAGTGATGCTCCACAGTGGACTGACCGAGGCGGACGAGAGCCTGCCGCTGCCGTTGACGTCCGTCGAGGCGGACGGCTGGCTCGGCGATCTGTTGTCCGGCAAGGCGGACGAGCAGCTCGAACCCGTCGAACCGCCGCCGGGCTTCGGCGCGCAGCTGCGGCCGTACCAGCAGCGCGGCCTCGCGTGGCTCGCGTTCCTCGACAAGATCGGCCTCGGTGCCTGTCTCGCGGACGACATGGGGCTCGGAAAAACCGTGCAGCTGCTGGCGCTTGAGTCGTTGAACCGCTCTCACGGCAAGCGGCCGCCGACGTTGCTGATCTGCCCGATGTCGGTGGTCGGCAACTGGCAGCGCGAAGCCGCCCGGTTCACCCCTGAGCTTTCTGTGCACGTGCACCACGGCGCGGACCGGCTGGACGGCGACGCGTTGCGCGAGGCCGTCGAGAGCCACGACCTGGTGCTCACCACGTACGCGCTGGCCGCTCGCGACGCCGACGCTTTGAACGACCTGACCTGGGACCGCGTGGTGCTCGACGAGGCGCAGAACATCAAGAACAGCGCGACCCGCCAGTCGCAGGCCGTGCGGCAGCTCAAGGCACGCCACCGGGTCGCGCTCACCGGCACTCCCGTCGAGAACCGGCTGGCCGAGCTGTGGTCGATCATGGACTTCGCCAACCCCGGCGTGCTCGGGACGATCAACACGTTCCGCGCCCGCTTCGCCGTCCCGGTGGAGCGGCACAACGACCAGGACGCCGCCGCTCGCCTGCGCAAGATCACGAACCCGTTCGTGCTGCGCCGGGTGAAGACCGACCCGCGCATCATCAGCGACCTGCCGGACAAGGTCGAGATGCGCCAGCTGTGCAACCTCACGACCGAGCAGGCGTCGCTCTACCAGGCCGTCGTCAACGACATGCTGGAGAAGATCGAGGAGTCGGAAGGCATCGAGCGCAAGGGACTCGTGCTCGCGACGATGTCCAAGCTCAAGCAGGTCTGCAACCACCCTGCGCACTTCCTCGGCGACGGTTCGCGCGTCGCCGGCCGCTCCGGCAAGATCGCGCGCCTGGAGGAAGTGCTCGAGGAAGTGCTCGCCGAGGGCGACAAGGCGTTGTGCTTCACGCAGTTCACCGCGTTCGGCAGCATGCTCGTGCCGTACCTGGCCGCGCGCTTCGACACCGAGGTGATGTTCCTGCACGGCGGCACGAACAAGGCTTCGCGCGACCGGATGGTCGAGCGCTTCCAGGACTCGGGTGGCCCGTCGTTGTTCCTGTTGTCCTTGAAAGCGGGCGGTACCGGCCTCAACCTCACCGCCGCGAACCACGTGATCCACCTGGACCGCTGGTGGAACCCCGCGGTCGAGGACCAGGCGACCGACCGCGCGTTCCGCATCGGGCAGCGCCGCAACGTGCAGGTACGCAAGTTCGTCTGCATCGGCACCCTCGAAGAACGCATCGACGCAATGATCGAGGAGAAGCGCGCGCTGGCCCAGCTGGTCGTCGGCGCGGGCGAGAGCTGGCTCACGGAGCTGTCGACCTCGCAGTTGCGCGACCTGCTGACGTTGTCGGGGGAGGCCATCGGTGAGTGAGCACTGGTCCGGCGAAGGTCCCCGGTACGGCAGGACCATCAAGGTGGACAACGGAATCAAGGCTCGCAGCAAGCGCGGCGACATCGGTGCCACCTGGTGGTCGCGTCGGTTCATCGAGGTGCTGGAGTCGTTCGGGATGGGCGGCCGCCTGACCCGAGGCCGCAACTACGCGCGCCAGGGGCAGGTGCTGTCGCTTTCCTTGTCCACCAGCATGGTCATCGCTCTGGTGCAGGGTTCTCGGCCCACGCCGTACAAGGCGCGGATCGCGATCAAGTCGTTCACCACGTCGGAGTGGCAGCGGATCGAGCACGCGCTGGCGGGGAAAGCCTTGTACGCGGCCAAGTTGCTGGCCGGGGAGATGCCCGCCGACATCGAGACGCTGTTCGCGTCGCTGGGGCTGCAGCTGTTCCCGGCTTCGCAGCGCGAGATGACGATGGACTGCAGCTGCCCGGACTGGGAGGTGCCGTGCAAGCACCTCGCCGCCACCTGCTACCTGCTCGCCGAGTCGTTCGACAACGACCCGTTCGAGATCCTCGCCTGGCGTGGTCGCGGTCGTGAGGACCTGCTGGAACGCCTCCGCACGTTGCGCGGCACGGCTCGTGCGGTGGCCGCGCATGAGGAGGCGCCGCCGCTGACTCGGTGCCTGGACACGTTCTGGCAGCGGCAAACCGCCACTTCGCTGAACCTCGGCGATCCCACGGCGGTCGTGCGGGTGGACGCGGTGCTCGACCAGCTCGACGCCGTGCCGATCACCGTGCGCCGCTCGAACGTCGTGGATCTGCTTCGCCCGGCCTACCTGGCGTTGAGGCCGGGCGAAGCAGACGCGTGATCAGATCCAGCCGAGGCGCCGGGAACACCGACTCGCCTGGAGCGTCGTTGTCGACCACGCGGACCATCCGCTGATCGACCCGAAGCGATCACGGCGAGGCCTTCCGGACCACTGGTCCTCCTCGTCGAGAGCTCGGAGACGCTGGCCGAGTCGTCCGGCGGATGAACGTCCGCTGATCTTCCGGGGTGCGTCGCGGCCGCTCGTGCGCAGGCCGGCCGTGGTGCTCTGAGACCATCGGCGCCATGGCCGTCCCGGACACCCACCTGCGTCAGATCGCCCGCTGGTGCGAACAGCGCATCCCCGCGCACATTCGCAACCAGGTCCGAGTCGAGTACAAGGTGCGCGGATCGAACGTGACCATCGTGGAGCTCCGCCCGCCGTGGCATGCGGACCTGGGACCCGAGTGGACCCGGCTGCCGGTGGCACAACTGCGCCACGACGGCACCCAGTGGCGGCTGTACTGGCCGGACCGCAACACCCGGTGGCATCTGCTGCCGGACGTGCCCGCGCAGATCTCGCCCGGCGCGCTGCTGGAGGTGATCGACGAGCCCGGTCGCGCGTTCTGGTGACCAACTCGGCTGCGGCATGATCACCGATTCGCCCGGAACCGTTGGATCGCGGACCCGTTGGGGAGCCCTGTGGCCCTGGCTTGCCGGAGCAGGGCTGGAACGCTCGTGGTCCGCTCGTTGAGCCGTTTTCGCGTGCTGGCGAGCGGGTGGGTGCCGATGGGTGTGGTCGCGGATGGCGGGCCTGGCCTGAGCGGGTGCGGCTGCTGGGCGAGGTGGGTTGCGGACCCGTTGGGCGCCGTGCGGTCCGCGCGCGTGGAGCGGCGGCGGGCAGGGCGGCTCGGGTCCGGGCCGGGTGGATGTGGGTGGGGGCGGGCGGCGCTGGGCCGCCCGGTGCCCGGTGGTGGCTAGTGGTGGAGCTTGGGCTTGGAGCGGTTGGCCAGGATGGTCACGCCCGCGCCTGCCAGGCCTACCTGGAGGGCCAGTTCGATCCAGTCGATGCCCGGCGTGTCCGCCACGCCCAGGACTGTGGCCGCCGCGGTGCCCAGGAGGGCCGCGACGATGCCTACCAGGACGGTGGCGAGGAGCGAGACGTGCTGCCTGCCCGGGACCACCAGGCGGCCCAGACCGCCGATGATCGCCCCGAAGAGCAGCGCGGTGAACAAGCCGCCGATTTCCACTGTGTACCCCCTGAGACGCTGGTGCTTACCGCTCCAGACTCCGCCGGGCGGGGAGCACGCGAATCAGGTCTTTCCCTGAGTGGTCCCTGACATCGCCCCTAGCAGGGTGGCGGCGGTCTGGGAGAGTTCGCGGCCGGGAATGTCCGGATCGCAGCCCACTCGGGGCAGGCGGGCCCGGATGGCCGTGGGGGAGCGGAGCATGTCGTCGGCGATGGACCTGATCAGAGTGGAGGCGGGGGCGTCGGTCGGGGTGAGCCAGGTGGTGCGGAGAGTGGCGTCGAGGGCTTCGGTCCAGGGTTGGTTGGCGTTGGTGTAGCGGGAGGTGCGAGCTCGCAGGCGCGTGTGGGCGCTGAGGACGCGGGACAGCAGCTTGCCGACCGTGGCGCCGCCTTCGACAGGTAGCCGAAGGCGGCCGTCCGCGATCACCTCTCCCGAGTCGTGCGATCCCAGCAGATCCAGCACCAGGGACTCCGCGGAGTCCGTCGTCACGCTCAGCCGGTAGTTGACCTCGCCGAGCTTGATCTCGTTGTGAAAGGTGGATGTCATGGGGTCGACGTTAGGGAGGGGGTCTGACGGTTTTTCGCCGGTGGGCCCCTTCAGATGCGGTTGTGAAGGAGGAGTTCACTCGAAGGGGTGGGGGTCAGGTTCGTGGCCTTCGAGGAGAACACCACGGAGCGGCCGTCGGCGCTGATGGAAGGTGCCAGCGAGAAGTCGTTGCCCTGCCTGCCGAATCGCTCGCTGAGACGCATCACCGAGCCCGAACGCATGTCCTTCAGGAACACGTCGTCCACGTTGTTGGTGTCGCGGCGCACCAGGTTCGACGCCAGCGACGAGAAGACGACGTAACGGCCGTCCGCGCTCACCGACGGCTGGTACGGCTGCGCGTCCGACACCACCCCGTCGGCGCGGGTGTTCACGCGCGTGATCGCACCAGAGCGCCTGTCCTTCATGAAGATGTCCGGCGTGTCCTCGGTGTCGCCGGGTACGAGAGTGTCCCCCCACGCCACAAACAACACGCGCGAACCATCAGGCGTGATAGCGGGCATCAGCGTGTACGACGATGTCTGCTCACCCGAAGCCGAGACGTTGACCCGTTCCACCGCACCGGAAACGACGTCCTTCACGAACATGTCCACGCTGCCGTTCGTGTCACCCGGCACCAGATTCGTCGCGGCAGAAGGAAAAACGACGAACCGGCCGTCCGCGCTCATCGCCAGCCCGTGGTGCACCAGCTTGTCGCCCTGCACACCGTCAAAAGAAGTGCTGATCCGCCGCACCGAGCCGGAGACCCGATCGGCGAGGAACACGTCCGCCACGCTGTTGGTGTCCCCCTCCACCAACGTCGACGCCTCCGACCGGAACGCCACGTAACGCCCGTCAGCACTGATGGCCGGACTGCCGTATGCCGGACCGTTGCCGCCACTCACGCGAGACACGCGTCCACTCACCATGTCCGTCACGAACACGTCGTCCACGCCGTTGGTGTCACCAGGGACCAAATTCGTCGCCGACGACACGAACGCCACGAACCGCCCGTCAGCGCTCAACGCCGGTGGGTCGAACGACGGCCCGTCCCCACCACGCGACGCCGACCGCACCAACCCGGTGCGCAGGTCCTTCACGAACATGTCGGAGACGCCGTTGCGGTCACCGAAGACCAGGTTCGACGCGAGAGAGGGGAACGCGACATAGCGCCCGTCAGCGCTGATGACCGGCGTCGTGGAGTCGCCGTTGCCGCGCGTCAGCGGTCTGAGCAGCGAGAACGATGCGGAAGCAGTGGGGGAGAAGGCCACCGCGAGCACCGCGGCAACAACAAGGGACTTCCCGAACAAGGACGTGCACCACCCTAGGTCGCGGGGCGGCGCCAAGAGCTTAACCCGAAGTCACGGTCTTTCGACCGGGACCGATGTCGGCGACGTCCGCCGCCGCACGCCCAGCGCCCCACCCCGCCGCCGACCGCACCGTCACGCGAGTCGTCCGCGTCCGGGTGAACATCTCCTCGAACAAGGTGTCCACGGCCTTCTTCCGATCGGCCAGCACCGGCAGCAACCGCTCGTCGACCACGTCAGCAGGTTCAGGCACGGCAGCCAGCCGCTCACCGATCCGGGAGGCGAACGCCACCAGGAACGACTTCCGGAACGGCCGCGACCGGGCCTCGCTGCCCTTCGACGCCTGCCCGCCGACCGCCACCATCGCCCGCGTCGCCTGCACCAGCAGCGACGTCGACAGCAGCTCCACGCTCTCCAGATCCACCTCGTCGCCGACCAGGGCGACGAACCCGACGCTGTCATAAGCCACCGCACGTGACCGGAAAGCGCCGGACACCACGTGCACGAGCTGCGACTTCTCCTTGAAGTAGCTCTTGTCCAGCCACATCCGCCGCGACGTCGCCTGCGCCGGCAGGTCCGCGTCCAGCATCGCGCGTTCCAGCGCGTACCGGTTCATCAGCTCCTGCGCCTTGCCCGACAACGCCTCGGCTTCCTCCGGGAACGACGTCGACTCGGCCTTCGCGAGCAGCGCGCGTACCCGGTGGAGCACCTTCGGGTCCAGCCCCGCGCGCACGGCCGACATCAACGCGTCGCCAGGCAACGGCAAGATGCGCGGCAACTGAGGCAACCGCCGGAGGAACCACACCAGCCGTGCGGCTACACGGGACGTGAAGTCCTCGGTCTCGATGTGGCGCGTCGCCCACGCCTGCAGCAACGGGCCCTGCCACCACACGGAGGCGCCGATCTCGTCCAGCTGCTGCTGCCACTGCGGATGCACTGTCGACGACGCATGCGGCGAACAGGACAAAGCGATCGCGTCCACCACGAGAGAGGTGTGCGACTCGGTGAGCGAGCGCGACACCATCTCGCGAACGTCATAGGGCAGCCAGCCCCGCTCCCACGCCGCGTCGACGGCCTGAACCAGTTCCACGCAGGGCAGTATGAGACGTCCGCCATGTGCACGAGTCGGGGACCACCTGGTAGACACGGGATGTGATCGAGCTCCAGTTCCGCGGCCGGACCGTCGTCCGCGACCACGCACTGGTGATGGCGATCATCAACCGCACCCCGGACTCGTTCTACGACAAGGGCGCCACCTACGCCGAGGACGTCGCGATGGAGGCCGTGCACCGCGTCGTCGACGAAGGCGCGGACATCGTCGACATCGGTGGCGTGAAGGCCGGCCCCGGCGACCTCGTGGACTCCGGTGAGGAAGTCCGCCGCGTCGTCCCGTTCATCGCCCGCGTGCGCGAGGCCTACCCCGATCTGATCATCAGCAGCGACACCTGGCGCGCGGACGTCGGCAGGCTCGCCTGCGAGGCCGGCGCGGACCTGCTCAACGACACGTGGGCGGGCGCGGACCCGCAGCTGGCCGAGGTCGCCGCGGAGTACGGCGCCGGCTACGTCTGCTCGCACACGGGCGGTGTGAAGCCCCGCACGCGTCCGCATAGGGTTACTTATCCGGACGTGGTCGCGGACGTCATCGCGGAGACGACCGCACACGCGGAGAAGGTCGTCGCGCTCGGTGTTCCGCGCAAGAGCGTGCTGATCGACCCCACACACGACTTCGGCAAGAACACATGGCACAGCCTGGCGCTGGTGCGACACACGGACGAGCTGGTGGCGACCGGGTGGCCGGTGCTGATGGCTCTGTCCAACAAGGACTTCGTCGGGGAGACCCTCGGCGTAGAACTGCACGAGCGCGTCGAGGGCACCCTCGTCGCGACTGCGATCGCGGCGGTGGCGGGCGCCGCGGTGTTCCGCGCGCACGAAGTGGCGCGCACCAGACGAGTACTCGAGTCCGTCGCTCGACTGTGAGCTGGAGGTATCAGGTGGACGACGTCTTCGCCCGGTTTTCGGAGGGCCGGTGGGACGACTTCCTCGACGAACTCGACAAGATCCGCGTGAGCGTGGTGGATCCCGCGGAACGGCAACAGCTGAAGGTCACCGCACGGCGTGATGCGCGTGAGGCGGGCTCTCAGCCGTTGCTCGTGCGGATGGCCCTCGCGGATCACTACCTGAACCTGCTCGCCATCGGCGTGTGGGCGGGCGACGAGAGCTGGCGCGCGGATCTGCGCGACCTGGTGATCTCTCTCGTGCCCGGAGACGACGAGTCACATGACGACGCTCTGGTGAGCTCCGTCATCGCCGTGGTCCTCGCGCAGCTGCTGCAGGACGCACGGCTGCGTGGCGGTTCCGAGGCCGACGTCATCGCACGGTCAGCGTGGGAGAAGACGCAGGAGTGGGCGGCCTACGCGGAGGACCGTCACGTGGAACGCCTGCTGCACGCCTCCACCGAGGCCGGAGCGCGCGTCGTTACGGAGTCGGAGGTCCAGGAGGTCATCGAGCTCGCCACGGCGGCGGCGGACGACCAGCACGCGGAGACGATCGCCGCGCTGGAGACGGAGGGCTTCACCGCGGAGATCATGAACGGTGTCTGGGTGGTGGAAGGGGACTTCCGGAACGCCGTCCGGGCGGCCGCGCGCGCGATCACGCTCACCCGCTACGGGTGCGTCCTCGCGCGCAACATCCGTCAATCCGCGGTGATGTTGTGGCACGAGAACACGCTCGCGATGGCGGACTCGAAGGTGCCCCGCTGGCGCGTCTACCCGATCCTCGCGCCCGTTACCCCGCAATCCAAGTTTTCAGGTGGGGAAGGCCTGCCGTTCACCCGCGACACCCACCCGCTGGCACCCGCTCCAGAAGTCGTGCGCCGGTTGGCGGACGCCGTTGGTGTCAACCTGTCTCATCTGCTGGCTGCATTGCGGTGAAAGGGTGATCTTTGACTTTCCGCAACCTTCACTCGTTATCTTGGTGGCATGCCCAGATTTGCCGAGTTCGATGTGGAAGGCCTGCGTAAATCCAGCGCCGTCGCGGACTTTCCCTGGTCAGAGACGTGGGTCACGTTGATCCGCGTCGATGCCAAGGGAGTTGTCCGGCAAGCCAAGTCGTTGACTGAGAAAGTTTCTTTGTTGACTGTCGCGTCAGACAAGGACCTCGTCATCGCCTCCTGTCCGGAGATTTACGCCGTCGACGACCTGTCGGCGGCCAGAGCAGCCGTCAGGGCTTCGGTCGCACGCGAAATGACGCCAAGCCTCGGATGAATGACTCCCGCCTCTCGGGCTCAGCGGCGAGCACGAGTTCCGGGAAACGCCGAAGAAGCGTTCCGAACGCGATCTCGGCCTCGATGCGAGCCAGCCGCGCCCCGACGCAGTAGTGGATGCCGTGTCCGAACGCGACGTGTGGGTCTCGACCCAGCTGCAACACGTCGGGATCCGGATACCGGGACGGATCCCGGTTCGCTGCCCCAAGTGAGACGGTGACCTGCGAAGACCGTGGAATCTCCACCCCTCCGATGATCACGTCGGCCGTGGCCACTCGCGTGAGCCCGGTGGCGAACGGCCCGTCGAGGCGCAGGAGCTCGTCGACGGCGTCCGGGATGAGGAGCGGGTCCTCGATCAACTTCTGCTTCATGGCCGGATCGCGCAGCAGCGCGAGCAGCCCACAGCCGATGAGGTGCACGGTCGTCTCGTGCCCGGCTGTGATGAGCAACACGAGGTTCTGCACGAAGTTCGGTTCGTCGCGGAGCTCGGTGATGACGTCGTCACCGGGCTCCTTGGTCTCCAGGAGCCTCTGCACGTACGCCACGAACCTGCCGAAGGCGTCGGCCATGGTGGCCGGTGCCATCAGCTCGGAGGAGAGCGCACGGACCTCGTTTCTGTCACTTTCGGGCACACCCAGCAGTTCACAGATGACCGTGATCGGCAGCGGATAGGCGAACGTGTCGATCACGTCCACCTCCTCCTCGGTGTCCCACGCGTCCAACAAGTCGTTGGTGATCTGCTGGATGCGCGGCCGTAGCGCTTCCATGCGCCGTGTGGAGAACGCGCGCGCGACTGGCTTGCGTAGCTGCGTGTGTTCCGGTGGGTCGGTGTGGTTGAGCATGCCGCCGGGCATGAAGGCGCTGCTGAGCCCTGGGTGGTTCAGCGCCTGCACCACGTCGTCGTAGCAGGCGACCATCCACGTCTTCTGGCCGTCCGGGCCCTCGATCAGCGACGGTCCCCGCTCGCGCCAGTCGTCGAAGTACGGGGTCGGGTCTGCGAAGAAACTCATGGCATCAGCGTGGCGTTTGCGCTGTTCGGGGGCCTGAGTGGGCGATCACCCATCTTTGCCGCGCCGATCACCTAGCCTGGCTGGATGGGGTGGCCGTTCGTGGGGAGGAACGCCGAGCTCGCCGCGGTCCGGCGGGCGGTGCGCGGCGCTGGGCTGATCGTGGCGGGACCCGCCGGTGTGGGCAAGACGCGGCTGCTGGACGAGGTGGCGTGCGACGTCCGGCTGCGTGCGACGTCCGCGATGTCGGGCATTCCCCTTGGCGTGATGGCGCCCTTCTTGCCGTCGGTGGAGCCCTCGCCGTTGGCCATGTTGCACGCCGCACGGTTCGGGTTGCGTGGTCGGGTCGTTGTGGTCGACGACGTCCATCTGCTCGATGACGCGTCAGCCGGCCTGTTGCACATGCTCGTGCAGCACCGGGAAGCCGTGGTGGTGGCGACCCTGCGTTCGGGTGAGCGCGCTCCGGATCCTGTGGTGGCGCTCTGGAAGGACGAACTGCTGCCGCGCATCGAACTCGCGCCACTCGGCCCCGCCGAAGTGACCGAGGTGCTGGAAACCGTGCTGGGCGGTGTGGTGGACGGAGGTGCCGCCCGTCGGTTGTGGACGGCTTGCGCCGGAAACATGTTGCTGCTGCGGGAGATGCACCTCGCCGCGCGGTGGGTGTCGCACGACGGCGTCTGGACGTTGGACGGGCCCGTGCCGTTGTCGCCGCGGCTGATCGAGCTCATCGAGGCGCACCTCGCCGCCGTGCCTTCCGGCGAACGCCGTGTGCTGGAGCTGCTGGCGTTCGGTGAGCCATTGGACCTCGCCGCGTCCGAGGCGCTGGACGGGCTCGTCACGGTCTCGGACGACGGATTGAGGCTGGCGCATCCGTTGTTCGGCGAAGTGCTGCGCGCGCAGTGCCCTCCTCTGCGCAAACGCAATCATCAGCGCCATCTGGCATCCGTGTTGGACGATCCGCTTCGTGTCGCCGTGCTGCGTCTCGAGAGTGGTTCCGCCGATGACCCGGCCCTGCTGCTGACAGCAGCACAACTGGCCACCGCGACAGGTGCGGTTGCTTTGGCAGAACGACTTGCGCGCGCTGCCTGGTCGGTCGGTGGTGGTACCGAGGCAGGGCAACTGCTGGGACAGGTGCTGGTGTTCAGCGATCGGCCGGCGGAGGCCGAGGAGGTCATGGCGATGGTCGCCACCGATGACGACTCGCCGGTGACTCGGGCCATTCGCGCCATGAACCTGGCCTGGGGGCTCGGGCGCGTCGACGAGGCGGCGGACCTGCTCGACATGAACGCCGCCCGCGTGAACCTGTTGTTCGGCGCGGGGAAGTACGCCGAGGCGCGCGCGACGCTGACCTACGAGGCGCCGGAAGAGGCCGCCATCCTCGCGATGATCGACGTGGTGGAAGGCCGGTACGCCGGCCCCTTTCCCGAGGTGCCGATGCGGGAGGACTTCCCGTTGGCCTGGGAGACCACGAAGTTCGCCGAGGTGTTCGTCCGCTCGTTGCACGGCGACTTGGCGGGTGCGGAACGCATTGCCGTGCGTGCGCATGGGGAGAAGTCGGAGTGGGACTCCATGCGGTCTACGTGGGCGGCTTCGCTGGCGGGGCTGGCACGGGCACGCGGCCGGTTGGAGGACGCGCGCAGGTGGCTGCGAGAGGCGCGCTCCATACGGCCGTTCGCGCAGCTGTGCGAGTCCGCGTACGTGGAGGCGATGCTGGGCAACGATGCCCGCGACCTCCTGGCCGCCGCGGAAGCGCAGGCGCCACAAGGGATGCGACCGTACCGCTACGGGTTGTGGCTCGCCCGGATCTGGGCGGGTGGAGCGTCGCCGTTCGACGCGGCCGCGGACGTTCGCGCACACGGCGAGCTCGCGGCCGAGGCGTTGTTGCTGCACGAGGCAGTACGGCTCGGACACGCGGCCGAGGCGTCGGAACGGCTGCGGGAGCTCGCCTCGTCGACCACTGGCCTGCTCGTGCCGGTTTTCGCGGCGCATGCGGAAGCGTTGGTGAGCAAGGATTCCGATGCTCTGGCCGAGGTCGCCGCGCGGTTCGAGAAGGCGGGGTTCATGCTGCTGGCGGCAGAAGCTGCTGCCGCGTCCGGCAATCGGGCGTTGTTCGGCCGTCTGGTGAGCATGTGCCAGGGCGCGCGCACTCCTGCGTTGGCCTTGATCACGACGGCGCAGCTCACCCGTCGTGAACGGCAGATCGCCGTGCTGGCCGCGCGTGGCCTGACGAACAAGGAGATCGCCTCTTCTCTCGTGATCTCCGTGCGCACCGTCGACAACCATCTGTCCAACGCTTACGCGAAGCTCGGTATCGCGACCCGCGGCGAGCTCGCGTTAGCCCTATCGGATGACAACGGTTAACAGAAGGCACGGGTCCGAACGACACCCCCGGCATGAGCAACGGGTACGCGGTCGTCGACGTCGAGACCACCGGGCTCGGTCATCACCACCGGGTGGTCGAGGTCGCGATCGTGCACGTCGACGGGGCCGG
>JAVXWK010001040.1:0-4366 GCA_032230575.1 Pseudonocardiales bacterium
CACCCGGATCGGCGACGCCTCGGCGTTCCGCGACGGCACGCTGGCCATCCCGGAGAAGTCCAACGGCGTGCCGGACCTCCTCGACGAGGCGCGCTGGGAGGTCGACTTCCTGCTGAAGATGCAGGCACCGGACGGCATGGCACACCACAAGGTCCACGACGCCGCCTGGACGGGATTGCCGACCCGGCCCGAACTGGACGACCAGGTGCGCCGGCTGTCCGCCACCAGCACGGCGGCGACGCTGAACCTGGCCGCGGTGGCCGCGCAGGCTTCCCGGCTCTGGCGCGGCATCGACGCGGCCTACTCGGCGAAACTCCTCGCTGCGGCACGGAAGGCGTACACGGCGGCCAAGGCGAACCCCGCCAAGCTCGCCGACCCCGACGACAACGTCGGCGGCGGCGCGTACGACGACAAGACCGTGAGCGACGAGTTCTACTGGGCCGCCGCGGAGTTGTACACGAGCACCGGCGACGCCGCGTACCGGACCGACGTGACCACGTCCCCGCACTACAAGGCGGCAAGCCTGAGCAAGGCGGGCTTCTACTGGGGCGGCACGGCTCCGCTGGGTGACATCACGCTCGCCCTGGTGCCCAACGGTTTGCCCGCGGCGGACGTCACCGCGATCAGGTCGGCGTTCGCGACCGTGGCGGACCAGCACCTGGCCGCGATGGCGGGCATGGGTTACGCGACGCCGTACGACAACAGCGTCGACGGGTACGTGTGGGGATCGAACTCCGGGGTGCTGAACAACGCCCAGGTGCTCGCACTGGCACACGACTTCACCGGTGCCGCCAAGTACCGCGACGGCGTGTTCGAGGCGCTGCACTACCTGCTCGGCCGCAACCCGCTCAGCACTTCTTACGTGGCGGGCTACGGCGACCAGGCCGTGCACAACGTGCACCACAGGTTCTGGGCGCACCAGAACGATCCGGCTCTGCCGACCGCACCGCCCGGCTCGCTGTCCGGCGGTCCGAACAGCGGCCTGCAGGACCCCGTGGTCCAACGGCTGCTCGTCGGGTGCCCGCAGCAGAAGTGCTGGGTGGACGACATCGGCGCCTACTCGGTGAACGAGGTCGCGGTCAACTGGAACTCCGCTCTCGCCTGGGTTTCCGGCTGGGCGGCGGAGAAGTCCGGGACGCCCGTGGCGAAGCCGGACTGCGAGGTGCGCTACGACGCCGGCAAGTACCAGGGCGGCCTGACGGCGCACGTGAGCGTCACCAACACCGGCACCACGGCGTGGAACGGGTGGAAGCTCGCGTTCGCGTTGCCCGGCACCCAGCGGATCACCCAGGGGTGGTCGGCGAACTGGAACCAGGCCGGGCACGACGTGACCGCGACCAACATGCCGTGGAACGCGCGGATCGACCCGGGCAAGTCCGTCTACATCGGATTCAACGCCTCGGGCACCGGATCGGATCCAGCCGCTTTCACGGTGAACGGCAAGGCCTGCAAGACCGGTTGATCCGTGTCACCTCGTGCCGTGGGGCCGCCGCACGGCACGAGGTGACTCCCCCAGCTCGCGACGGCACACCTTGTTGAACGCCTGCAGATCCGGGATGCCGACGGCCGCCGCGACGGCCGTGACCGACAGCGTCGAGGCGGTGAGCAGGTGGCGGGCCCGCTCCATCCGGCGGCGCCTGATGTAGGCCACCACCGTCGAACCGGTGCGGGCGCGGAACAACCGCGTCAGATGGTTGTGGGACACCCCTGCCACCTTCGCGATGTCCGTCACCGACAACGACATCGCCAGGTGCGCCTCGATGTGCGCGGCAGCCACCGCGACCGGATCCGCTGCCACCTCGCGACCGGCCGGGCCCGCGTCGGCCAGCTGCCACAGCACCGTCCACAGATGGGCCGAGGCCCGTGCCGGCGCCGCTGCGAAGGCGGCGCGCTTCAGCCGGGTGATCAATGTCCTGTTCGGACCGGAGTCCTGCATCACCGGTGCGACATGACGTTCACCGGTGCCGTCGAGCCGCAGGTGCGCGTAGAGGTGTTCGGAGCGGCCGCGATACCGGTAGCGCACCTCGGTGCCCGGTGGGATCAGGCTCGCGCGGCCGGGGGCGATGCGGTGCACCGCGCCACCCACCTCGACCGAGCCTTCGTAGGCGTAGAGGTGCACCTGCCACAGATCGGGCAGCAGGAACACGTCCTCCAGCGTCGTGACCCCGTGCACTCCCACACCCGCGTCCGCCACCAGCGGCGGCTCGCTCAGCGGGAGGACGACCTCGTGCACGGTGAAAAACTACCAGTACTGGGTGATTTCAACCCACGCCTCGCAGCGGCGGCCCGCTTATGTTCGTCGTATGCGAACCACCTCTCCCCCGCTGCTCACGTCGGTGCGGCTGGCCGGTTTCGTCTCGCACGGCTACCTGCGCCTGGACGCCGTCGTGCCGGACGAGATGAACCGGGAAGCGTTGAAGCTGCTGCCTCACGGCATTCCGGACGTGCCGTGCGGCACACCGGTCGCGGACGCCTATCCCGAAGGATCCTTCCCCCGGCGGCTCGTCGAGCTGCCCGCCGTCGCCGGGGCCCTGCAGGCTCTCGTCGGGCCCGGACCGACCGTGGACCACCACGCGGTGCACGTGCGCGAACCTCACGAGGGTCACGCGCAGCCGTTGCACGGGGACGCGATCATCGACGTGCGGCCGGACGCCTTCGACGTCCAGCTCATGTACTACCCGCAACGGGTCAGCCCCGACATGGGCGGCACGCTCGTCGTCCCGGGCAGCCATCTGCGCCGCACCAACGAAAGCGACACCGGCCGCTACCAGAACCTGCGCGGCCAGACCAGGCTGGTGTGCCCCGCGGGCACCGTTCTGCTGCTGCACCACGGGATCTGGCACGGCGGCCGCCGCAACGACAGCGACGTGCGCCGGTTCATGTTCAAGATCCGCTTCAACCCGGCGGTGCCGCAGGTTCGCCTGTGGGACACCGCCGACCTGGCCGATCCCGGGGTCGCCGCGGAGCTGAGCCGGTACTTCCCGTGGTACGAGCAGGCCACCGGCCGGCTGGAGATCTACAACCGCGTGCTGCTGTGGCGCGCGCTGACCGGCGACCCCTCCTTCGACGTCGAGCACTGGGTCACGCGCGTCACCAACCGTCCCGCACACAGGAGCCACGCATGAGCCTCCGGCAGCAGGTCCTGGTCCTCTACCTGGCCACGTCCGCGCTCGACTCCCCCGTCGTCGGCTGGTCCCGTTACGACGGCACGGGTACCTCCCGGCCCACGACGGGCGACTCCGACGAACCTCCCTACTCCGACGGGGTCGCGGCGCTGCGGGACGGCTGGCGTCTCATCCAGGCCTCGCAGCTCCTCCCGCCTCAGGCCGGGGCCGAGTACGGCACCTCGTTCCTCAAGCACGAGTTCTTCTTCGAAAAGCTCTCCTAGGGTGTGGTGAGCTCGAACCGCGACACCGTCACCGCGCCGCCGAGTGCCTGCGTGGCGTGGTTGAAGAGGCCGAACCGGTAGCCCATGAAGAACTGCCAGTCGTTCTTCAACGTGAAGCCGGTGCCGAGCGGTGTGAAGCTCACCCCGTCGGTGCTGTAGGAGAAGCGGGCCTGCCGTCCGTTACCGGGGCGGATGTCGGCGTTGGCGCGCAACCAGATCCGGTTCCCGGTGAGGTTCGCGCTCGCGACCTCCGTGCCGGTGCCGGTCGTGTTCCAGTTGCCGTCCATGGTCAGCCCGTTGACCATGACGACGCGGCTGCGGCCGTTGTCGCGTTTGATCCCGATCCAGGCCGAGGAATCCCGCAGCATCGCGAGGCCACTTCGGTCACCGTCGCGCATCGAGGTCACGTCGAGGGCGACGGTGGCTGTCGATGTTGGGCCCTGGATGCGGTGGGTGAGGGTGTTGCGGGCGTTGTACAGGTCGTTGGTGACGGTCGCCGTAGCAAGGCGCAAACCGTTGCCGACGCTGTACTTCGTCGTGTCGGGGTTGTGGTTCCACTCCCACTGCGGCCCGAGTTTCGTGCCGTCGAACGTGTCCACGCCGACCATCGGTCTGACCTGACGTGGCGGGGGCGGCAGGGTCGGCATCGGGTAGTTCGCGCCCCAGCCGCCGTTGACCGTGGTGATGCGCGGCCAGCCGTCGGCGGTCCAGGTGATCGGCGCGAGCACCGGTATGCGGCCGCCGGGATAGGCGTCCACGAAAGCCATGTAGTACCAGTCGCCGTTCTGCGTCTGCACAAGACCGCCCTGGTGCGGCACTCCCGCGCCCTGCACCGGCGTCGGCATGTTCAACAGCACCTGCTGGACGGTGTAGGGCCCGAACGGGCTCGAGGACTTGAGCACGTACTGGCCGTTCGCGGGCCTGGTCAGCCAGATGTAGTAGTTGCCGTTGCGCTTGTAGAACCGGGCGCCCTCGAGG
>JAVXWK010001080.1:0-7242 GCA_032230575.1 Pseudonocardiales bacterium
ACCAGGTCCTGCGGTAGCCGTCGCAACAGATCCCGTGCCCCAGCCGCACACGCGTCCGCCGTGCGACCACCGGAAGCCTCGGACCACAACCACTCCGAGTAGCTCGCGAAGCCCTCGTTGAGCCAGATGTGCTCCCACGAGGCGATGCCGACCGAGTTGCCGAACCACTGGTGCGCCAGCTCGTGCGCCACCAGTCGCTCGGAGCCGCGCCGGCCGTCCACGTGGTTGGCGCCGAACGTCGACAAACCCTGCGCCTCAACGGGAACGTCCAGCGCGTCGTCCGTCACCACGACCGAGTAGGTGGCGAACGGGTACGGGCCGAACAAGGACGAGAACAGCTCGATCATCTGGTTCTGGCGGGCGAAGTCGTGCGCGACCAGCCGACGCAGCCGCGCGGGCGCCCACACGCCTGGCAGCGCCTCGACGTACTGCCCGATCTGGACGGTCGCGAGGTAGGTGGCCATCGGGGCGGCCATCGAGTACGTCCAGCGCGTGGTGCTGCCGGACACCTTGCCGTCGACCAGAACCCCGTTGCACACCACCGTGTACGGCGAGGGCGCGATCACTTCCAGGTGGTACGACGCCTTCGAGGAAGGCACGTCCAGGCAGGGGAACCACGAAGGCGCGCCGACGGGCTGCGAGGCCACCAGTGACCCGTCGGTGAGCTGGTCCCAGCCGAGATCGCCCCACTCCGGCGTGTGCACCGGCACCGGCATGCCCGAGTAGCGGACCTCGACCGAGAACGAGCCGCGCACGGCCGCGCGAATGTTCAGCACGCCGCCCGCGTGCGCATAACGCGCGGGCTTGCCGTTCACCAGCACGCGAGAGACCCGCAAGGGGCCGAACGACAACGAGAACGACGAGAGCGAGGTGCACGAAGCCTGCAGCACCGCACGCCCGGAAAGGCGTGCGGAATGCGGCTTGTAGTCAAGCTCTAGTGCGTAATGGTGTACGGAGAAGCTCATGTCCACGCGGAGATCGGGTTGCCCAGCCAACGGGTTCCCGACGGTACATCCTCTCCGCGCATGACCAGCGAGGCGGGTCCGATCGTGGTGTCGGAGCCGACCGTCGCACCCGGCAGGACGATGCCGTGCGGGCCCAAAGTGGCGCCGCTGCCCAGGGTCACCCGGTCCATGCGCAGGATTCGGTCGTGGAACAGGTGCGTTTGGACGACGCAGCCGCGGTTGACCGAAGCGCCGGCGCCCAAGGAAACCAAGTCGGCCTCGGGCAGCCAGTACGACTCGCACCACACCCCACGGCCGACGGACGCACCCAGCGCGCGCAGCCACACGTTCATCAGCGGCGTGCCACCGGAGAAGCCGACGAGCCACGGCACCGCGAGCACCTCGACGAACGTGTCCGCCAGCTCGTTGCGCCACACGAACGCCGACCACAGCGGGTACTCACGCACGCGGAAACGGCCCACCAGCGCCCACTTGGCGATCACGGCCACCAGGCAGGCGGCGACACCGGCGCCCAGCAGCACGACGCCGGACCACCAGAGACCGAACTCCTTCAAGGCGAACAGCACCAGCACGACCAGCGCGACGTTCAGCATCACCGGGACGAACCGGCAGAGCTCGACCAGCGCCCGCGCCCACATCAGGTGCTTCGGCGGGTTGAAGGTGCGCGACTGGTCGGACACCTCGGCCGCGCGCGGCAGCTTCATCGGAGGCATGCCCAGATAGGACGATCCCGCCTTGGCGCGCTTCGGGGCCGCGGACAGCACACCGACGAGCCCGCCCTTGGGGACGTTGCGGCCCGGCGCGGTCATGCCCGAGTTGCCCAGGAACGCGCGCTTGCCCACCCGAGCCTCGGCGATGCGCAGGTAGCCGCCGCCGAGCTCGTAGGTTGCGACCATCGTGTCGTCGGCCAGGAAGGCGCCGTCGCCCACGCGGGTCATCTTCGGCAGCGCGACCACGGTGGACGCTTCGACGTGCCGGCCGACCTTCATGCCCAGCAGCCGCAGCCACACAGGCGTGAACAGCGAGGCGTAGAGCGGGAACAGGGCCGTGCGCGCGTTGTTCATCAGACGCTCGGTCGTCCACGCCTGCCACGCGGCGCGGCTGTGCACGGGGTAGTAACCCTCGCGCATGCCGATGCCCAGCAGCCGCACGGAGACCAGCACCAGCAACGCGTACGAGCCGAACCAGATCGCGGAGGCGACCGGGACGTCCCACAACGCCGACGTCAGAGTCACGGGCCGGCGCAGCACGTACAGCAGGGCAGGGGCGGCCGCCAGCAACGGCAGCGCGCCCAGCAGGCCGGAGGACACGCCGTACATCAGGTTCCAGAAGGACGAGCGCGACGGACGGCGCGACGGGAACGAGCGCGCCGACTTGCCCTCGCGGATCGCGGGCACACCGGACCAGCGCTGCCCCGTCGGCACCGAACCGATGACACCCGAACCAGGCGCCACCTCGGCACGCTTGCCGATGCGCGCGCCGGGGAACAGCGTGCTGCGAGCACCGATCGTCGCGCCCGCACCGATCCGGATGCGGCCCAGGATCAGGCGGTCGCCGTCCAGCCACCAGCCGGACAGGTCGACCTCGGGCTCGACGGCGGCACCGCGGCCCACCTTCAGCATGCCGGTGACCGGCGGCAGCGAGTGCAGGTCGACACCGGGGCCGATCTTCGCACCCAACGCCCGCGCGTAGTGCGTCACCCACGAGCCGGAAAGCTCGGTGGCGCGCGACATCTGCGCCAGCATCCCGGCGGTCCACAGTCGCATGTGGACGGATCCGCCACGCGGGTACTCGCCCGGCTTCACACCGCGGAGCAAGAGCCGTGCGCCGCCGGCGGAGATCGCGAGACGACCGGCGGGGGAGATGAACACCGCCCAGCCCGCGACGACCCACCACCAGGAAACGGAAGTCCAGCCCAGCACGTTCGACAGTGCGGTGAGCGCGACGACCCAGCGCGCACCGGAGATGGTCAGCAGCGGGATCATCAGCAACGTCTGCAGAACACCGGTCCAGCGCGGCGTCGGCGCGACCTCGCGCACCTCGGCCGTCTGACCGTACGACTCCAGGCGCCGCGCGAGCTTGTGCAGCGTCGTGTTCTGGTAGACGTCCTGAACCGACGTGCTCGGGTAGCGCGTGCGGATCATCGAGACGAGCTGCGCCGCGGACAGGGAGCTACCGCCGGACGCGAAGAAGTCCGCACCCTCGGAAGCCGGACCGGAGCCCAGCACGGCCGCCCACTGCTCGGCCAGCCAGCCTTCGAGCCCCGAGAACACCACTCCAGCGGTGTCCATCGACTCCAGCGGCCACGGCAGCGCGGCGCGGTCGACCTTGCCGGACGTGCGCGTCGGGAGCGTGTCGACCACAGCCATCAACGGCACCAGCGCGGCGGGCAGTTCGGCGCGCAGCGTCTCCACCGCGGCGGCCTGGTCGAACTCGTCGTCGACCACCACGTAGCCGACGAGGATCTGGTTGCCACCCCGCGTCGTGCGCACGGCGGCAGCAGCACCGGCGACACCGTCCAGAGCCAGCAGGGCCGCGTCGACCTCGCCCAGCTCGATGCGACGGCCGCCGAGCTTGATCTGCTCGTCCGCACGGCCGAGGAACACCAGGCCCTCTGGCTCGGCGCGGACCATGTCACCGCTGCGGTACGCGCGGTCCCAGCCCATCGAGGGCAGCGGCGCGTACTTCTCGGCGTCCTTCGCGATGTCCAGATAGCGCGCCAGGCCGACGCCACCGATCACCAGTTCGCCGGACTCACCCATCGGCACGACCTCGCCCGCCGCGTCCACGACGACGAGCTCCCAGCCGTCCAGCGGCAGACCGATCCGCACGGGACCGGCACCGGTCATCCGCGCGGCACAGGCGACAACGGTCGCTTCCGTTGGCCCGTAGGTGTTCCAGACCTCGCGGCCCTCGACGGCGAGCCGCTCGGCCAGTTCCGGCGGGCACGCCTCGCCGCCGAAGATGAGCAGCCGCACGTCGTCCAGCGCCTCGACCGGCCACAGCGCGGCCAGCGTCGGAACCGTGGAGACGACGGTGATCTCCTGCTCGACCAGCCACGGGCCGAGGTCCATTCCCGTGCGCACCAACGAACGCGGTGCGGGCACGAGACAGGCGCCGTAGCGCCACGCGAGCCACATCTCCTCGCAGGAGGCGTCGAACGCCACGGAGAGCCCCGCGAGCACGCGGTCCTCCGGGCCGATCGGCTCGTCCTGCAGGAAGAGCCGAGCTTCCGCGTCCACGAAAGCGGCGGCGTTGCGGTGCGTCACGGCGACGCCCTTGGGCTTGCCGGTGGAGCCGGACGTGAAGATGATCCACGCGTCGTTGTCGAGACCGGGCTCGCCGGGAACGCCGAGCGGAGTGCCGTGCAACACAAGGGATCGGCCTTCGCCGAGCACGGCACTCACTTGCGCCTCACCGAAAACGAGCTCGGCTCGCTCGTCCGGGTCCTCGAAGTCGGCGGGCACGTAAGCCGCGCCCGCCGCGAGGGTGGCCAGGATCGAGACGTAGAGGTCCACTGTTCCGGACGGCACGCGAACGCCGACGCGGTCGCCGACCCCGACGCCCTCGGCGGCGAGCTTTTCGGAGAGTTCCAGCACTTCGGTGATCAGTGCGCGGTACGTGAGTGCGGTGGTGCCGTCGTCGACGGCCGGCGCGTCCGGGTGCTGTTCGGCACTCGCGCGCACGATGTCCAGGAGTGTGCGAGGTGTGGGCGCATCCCCTGCCGTGAACATCGATGGAAGAACAACGGGTCCGGCCGCAATGGTCACGACAGCGTCACTTCTCACCCTCTCGGCAACTTGTGGACCCGCCACTTTACCGTGAGTTGACCCACTACCTGTCGCCCCAGTAACCCGACTCACAGGTGGCACCAGTCACCGCAACACCTTCGAGTGACTTCTTGGCGTTGTGCCGCGCCAGGTTGAAGTCGCGCCAGTCCTGTTCGACGTTGCGGTCGCGCACCCACTTCAGCGCGCAGAACCGTTGCGGCTCAGGCAACCTGACGAGCGCGGGAACCGCATCCTCCGACAGCGTCGCCAAGTAGCCGGTGTCGATCTTCTGCGTGGCCTCGTACCGCGACACGTTGTAGTCGGCGACCACCCGTTCAGGGTTCATCGCCATCACCGCAAGGAGAAACGCCGTCCCGGTGCCGATGATCGCCTTGGGCAACCAGTTGGCGCGCAACGAGATCCCGCCCGCGATCACCATAAGGTACACGACCGCGAGCCAAACCTCGCACGACGAAACGAGAAGGCGCAGCACGGTCCACCCGTACGCCTGCTGGTAGAACCACATGCGGCTCAACGCACTGGCGACGATCACCAGCGTCAGCACGGCGAGCGACCCGAGCAACACCCGCAGCCACAACTGCTCGCGCGTGGTCTTCTTGACCGCGAAGTGCCCCACGCCGGCGATGACGCCGAGCGTCAGGATCGCGACCCACAACAGCTGCCAGAAGCCGGACCGCGCGTACTCGGCGAACGTCACGCCCGCCGTCTCCATCACGTACTTCTCGCCACCGAACAGAACCGCGAGCTGCGTCCCGACAAACCCGGCGAACAGCAGCACAAGCACACCGACCGGCAGCGCGTAGTCCTTGATGCGCAACGTACCCGGCTTGGCCTCCGCGTCCTCGTTGATGCGCGGAGGAGCCGCCACGAGGTAACACGCGCCCAACGCCCCAAGCGCCGCCACAACCCCGAAGAAGCCCATCCGCACGTACACGCCGACGTCGAGGTCCGGCACCAGCCCCTCGAGGAACTTGCCGAACGCCTGGTCCGCCCCGGCCAGCAACGATCCGAAGATCAGCAGCAACGCCAGCGCCACCCCGACCGAGATGAACGGCCTGATGCCGATCGGCCCCCGCCTGCTGAGCCCCTTCGCGACCCACGGAATCGACCGCAGCCCGCCAAGTCCGACCCCGAGCGCGCCGAAGATCAGGCCGCGCACGGTCTTCCCGCCCGCCATGGCGATCGAGCCGCACAGGAACGAGGCCATGAGGCACAACGGGAAGATCCACTCGGCCGCCCTGAGGAAGCCCATCGCCAGGAACGCGAGCGCGCCCGCCAGCCAGAGCGCACGCTCCACGGTCGGCTTGCCCGCGTAGTACAGAACGGCGCCGACGCCGAAGAGCCCTGCCAGGAACCAGCCGATGCCGTTGTTGGCCGGGGCCAGGAACGCCGCGGCCAGGCCTGCGACGAGGCCGACGACCATGACCTTCGCGGGCGCGGGGTCGACAGGTGGGGTCCACCAGGGCATGAAGGCGACGCCAGGCGCCGCGGGCACGACCGCCGGGCCCGCGGTGGGGTAGCGAGCCGGCCCCTGCCAGACCGACGGCGGGGGCAAGGTGGCAGCGGCGACTTGAGCCGGCTGATCTTGTCGGACCTCCGGACTAGGTTGAGTTGTAGGGGTTCCCGGCTCGGGGGTACCCCTGCGCGAGCCTGCTTTGGCGTCCTCAACAGCCTCTTCGAGGTCGTCGGATTCCTCGTCGGATTCCTCGACGGGCTCCTCGACGGGCTCCTCGACGAGCTCCTCGACGGGCTGCTCGACCGGCTCCTCGACCTCGTCAGGGTCCGGCGAGCCCCCAGAGCCCGCCGGTTCACCCGCAACCGGCCGATACCCGACCTTCCGGAAGTTCCGATACCGCCGCCGCGCAGCAGCCTCGTCGTCCGAGGACGACCCAGAGGACGATTCAGTCGAGTCAGGCGTGTCAGTCATGTCTCTCTCCCAAGCCCGAAAATGGGCGCGCTTCACCGTCACACCAGCCAGTGGTGCGAACAAGAACCAAGAACCAGAAAGTCAGCGAGGCAAAGTCAGCGAGGCAAAGTCAGCTAGGCACAGTCAGCGAGGCAGGGTCACCCGGATGCACGACCCGGGATCCACCACGGCGATCGTCCCGCCGTGCAGGTCCACCACCCACCGGGCGATGGCGAGCCCGAGCCCGGTCCCACCACCGCCCGCCCTCTCCCCTCGGGTGAACCTCTCGAAGATCCGCGACCGGTCAGCCGGAGCGATCCCCGGCCCCTCGTCCCGAACCTCCAGCACCACACATGAACCGGCGGACGAACCCGACACGGACACCAACCCCCCGGTGGGTCCGTGCCGGGCAGCGTTGTCCACCAGGTTCACCAACACCTGGTGCAACCGCTCCCCATCAGCGAAAACAGTCAGATCCCCGGCAACGTCGATCGAGAACGAGGCAGCGGGTGCCGCCACCGCGGCCTCCGCCACGACATCGGCCACCAGAGACGACACCGACAAGGTCTCCCGCTTCAGC
>JAVXWK010001081.1:0-7557 GCA_032230575.1 Pseudonocardiales bacterium
CGCCCAGGAGTCGAACCTCTGGCAGGCCTCCAGCCAGGCGTTGGAAGGCATGACCGGCAACCCGCTGGTCGGCGACTTCTACGGCCGGCGCGCCTCCAGCACCGACGAGTGGGCGGTCAACTGGGCCGAGGCGGACTGCGGCTACGGCGTCGCGCAGGTCACCGACGGCATGCGCAAGGGACAGATGGCGGAGTTCACCCAGCGCGCCATCGCGCTCGACTACGCGACCAACATCGCGGCCGGTCTGCGGATCCTGCAGGAGAAGTGGAACCAGACCTACCGGGCCGGCATCAAGATGAACAACGCCGACCCGTCCAAGATCGAGAACTGGTTCACGGCGCTGTGGGCGTACAACTCCGGCATCAACCCGCAGGGCACGACCGGCAACACCACGGGCTGCACGCCTGGGCCGTCGTGCACGGACTCGCGCGGCAACTGGGGTCTCGGCTGGACCAACAACCCGGCCAACCCGGACTATCCCAAGACCAGGGCGCCGTTCCTGGAGAGCCCGTCCGACGCGAAGACACCACAGAGATGGCCGTACCCGGAGAAGGTGATCGGCTGGGCCGCCTATCCGATCATCAAGTACGACTTCCGCAAGTCCGGCAACGACGCCTGGGCGGCCGGCTACAACCAGGCGTGGTGGAGCGACAACGTCCGGCGGGCCAACGCCAAGCCGCCGGTGCGGGCGTTCTGCGACGCGAGCAACCACTGCGACGGGGCCAGGACGCAGCCCTGTGGCGAGAGCGACTACCACTGCTGGTGGAACAAGCCGGTGACGTGGAAGCCGGACTGCGCGGACAGCTGCGGCAACGCGGACATCCGCTTCCCCACGGACTATCCGGAGCCGGTGTTCGCTCTGCAGCCTTCGGAGGAGGCGGCGCGGAAGATGCCGGTCGAGCACTACCGGCCCAACTGCGACCCGTTCGACACCGACGAGGGCGGTGTCAACAAGGTGCCCGCCGACGCGTTGATCGTCGACAACGTCGCCGACTCGGTGAACTCCGTGCGCCGCAACTGTTTGCGCAACTGGGTGAACAAGGGGTCGTTCGCTTTCGACTTCGCCCAGGACGCCTCCGGCCAGTACCGGTCGAAGATCGACCTGCACCAGCTGGGCGGCGGGCTCGGCGGCCACTTCTGGTTCGGCACCACCCGCAAGAAGGGCCAGGCGATGGACATCACCGGGACCTGGACGCTGAACCAGCCGCTCGACAAGTGGGCTCGCGTGCTCGTGCACCTGCCGAGTCACAGCGCGCACACCCAGCAGGCGGCCTACAAGATCGACCTCGGCAACGGCGATGTCCGGGATCGCGTTGTCCCGCAACGGGTCCTGGAGCACAAGTGGGTGTCACTGGGCGTGTTCAAGTTCAACGGCACGCCGAAGGTGTCGCTGAGCAACATCACCAATGACGGTGAAGGCAACGAGAAGGTCGCCTGGGACGCGATCGCCTTCCAGCCGTTGCCGGGCAAGCCGAAGAACATCGTGGTGTCACTGGGCGACTCGTACTCGTCCGGCGAGGGTGCGTCGACCGACGCCGCCGCGGACTACTACCGGGAGACCGACAACACCGGCGGTGACGTGGTGGGCCCGTCGCCGGGCGACCCCGGCTACAAGTGGGTCTACGGAAACGCCTGCCACCGTTCGAAGTTCGCCTGGTCACGACGAGCGACGTTCAACGACAGCACGACGTCGATCGGCGCGCGGTCGGACAACTGGGACGCGAACGTCGAGCACCAGCTGCTCGCGTGCTCCGGCGCACGCACCCAGCACCTGCTGCCCAGCGAACCCGGCCAGGCGCCGAGGAAGGGCCGGTTCCGCGAGCTGACCCAGCTCGACCGGGGCTACCTCGACGAGAACACCACGCTGGTGACGCTGACGATCGGCGGCAACGACGCCGGGTTCACCGATGTGCTCAAGAAGTGCATCATGTCCGTCGGCGAGGGCAACTGCCAGGACGAGCCGCTGGACGCCTCGCAGGACACCAGACCGCTCAAGGTCACCGGCCCGGAGGGCGTGCGGACCAAGGTCATCCCCGCGGTGGAGAGCGTGCTGCGCGCGATCCACACCAGGGCGCCGAACGCGATCATCGTGCTGCTCGGATACCCGAAGCTGATCTCTGCCGGCGGGGTGTGCGTCGGCACGACGATCATCGTGGACGGTGTGCGGGTGCCGATCGGGCTCAACCCGTCCGAGGCCACGTGGATCGGCGAGAGCTCGGACTACCTCGACGGACAGTTGAACAACCTGGTGTCCGCGCTCTCCCTGCAGCTGAACGCGCCGATCACCTACGGCGATCCCCGGCAGGCCTTCGAGGGCAAGGGGGCGTGCGGGAATCCGGAGAGCATCCACTCGGCGATCGTGAGCCAGACCGAGGGTGAGACGTCCCAGCCGGTGTCACAGCAGTCGTTCCACCCCAACAAGAACGGCACGGCGCTGTACGCCGACGTGCTCAACGGCGTGCTGCGCACCATGGGCCGTTAACAAGGTGAGCGGTAGGGGGTGTCGGGCGCGTACTTCGCCCACTCCCCCTCCGTGATCCGGTCACCGCTGGTGCGGCACACCATGTCGATCACCTTCGCGACATCGGTGTCCATCAGGTGGATGTCGCCGGACGCGCTGCTGAGCACGTGACCTGCCGGGTGGAAGGTCACGTGCCAGCTGGCGTTCTGGCCTGTGTCGAGCACGGCGGTGACCACGGGCGCCTTGCGGTCGGCCGCGTCCCACAGCCAGACCTGGCCCGCGCCCGTCCCGGCGGCCAGGATCCGGCCGTCGGGACTGAACGACAGTCCGTGGATCCGGCCGTCCGGCCCGCTGATCGGTCCGCCGATCCTGGCCGGGCGGCCGCTTCCGGTGTCCCACAACTGGACCGTGCCGTCCGCGGACCCCGTCGCCAAGGTCGTGCCGTGGAACGCCACCGAGTACACGTCGGTCTTCGACACCGCGATCGGCTCGGCCGCGACGGGCCGGGCGGGGTCGCTGATGTCCCAGACCAGCAGGTAGCCCCGCGAGGTCCCCGCCGCCAGCAGCTTGCCGTCCGCGCTCACCCTGATCGTGAAGACGAATCCGGCCTTCGGCTCCAACACCGGGAACGCCTTGGGGTGCGTGGGATCGGCGATGTCCCACATCCACACGGTCTCGTCGTCGCCCGCCGCGATCAGGACAGTCCCTTGTGTACTGAACTGAACCTGTTCGACGAGCCCGGTCGCGCCGGTCAGCGGCACGCCGAGCGCCTTCGGGGCGAGTGGATCGCTGATGTCCCACAACAACACGGCGTTACCGGCTGCGCGAGTCGTCCCGGCCGCGAGCAGCTTGCCGTCGGCGCTCATGGCCGCGGTGCCGCCGACGCGGTCGAACCCTGTGGGTCCACGCAGCACCGGCGGCAGCAGCACCGGCTCGCGCGGGTTCGTGGTGTCCCACAACCGGACATCGCCTGCCGCGGTGGCCATCAGTTTGCCGTCGTGGCGGTAGACGACCGTGGTGGTCGGGTCGCCGGAGGTGGGGAGCACCGGGCCGGGCAGGCGCCACAACCGGGCCACGCCGTCCGCCGCGTTCGTCACGAGCCGCTGGTCGTCGTCGCGGAACGCCACGGCGGTCACCGGATCGGGGTGCGGCAACGTCGCCACGATCTTTCCGTTGCGCCACAAGCGGACCACGCTGTCCGCACCGGCGACCGCGAGCGTGCGGCCATCGGCGCTGAACGCCAGCGCGTTCACCCACGAACCCGGCGCGCCGACCATCGGCGTGCCCGGCGCCAACTCACCCCGCACGTCCCACGAGCGGACCGCGCCGTCGTTGCTGCCCGCCAGCAGGGTTCTGCCTGACGGGTCGAACGCGACCGCGTTGATCCGGCTGGGCGACGCCACGATCGGCCCGCCGATCTGCTGCCCGCTCAGCACGTCCCAGCGGCGCACCTCGCCTGCCGAGTCACCGGCCGCGAGCTGCGTGCCGTCAGGACTGAAGGCGATCGCGTTCACGCTCGCCACCCCGGCCAGGTCCTTCCGCGCGCCCGAGTCGACCTGCCACAGGTAGACCTTGCCGTCCTTGCTCCCGGCCGCGACAACCTTGCCGTCGGGGCTGAACTCGACCGCGTGCACCTCTTCAGCAGGCCCGAACAGTGTGCCGATCCGAGTCGGGTTGTCTCGCACCGACCACAGTGCAACAGCCCGATCCGCTCCGGCGGTGGCGAGCACGTTGCCGTCCGGGCTGAACGCCGCCGCGTACGTCATCCCGTTGGTGTGCAACGGTTTCGAACTCCGTTCCGGCTTCTGCAGGTCCCACAGCAGGATCTCGTTGTCGGCCTCGGTGGCCCCGGCCCCGGCGAGCCGCCTGCCGTCGGCGGACACCGCGACGGCCTGTCTGGAGCGCCCGGGCCGGACGATCCGCGCGACCTCGAACGTGGTCGAGCTGGTCAGCAACGCCGAGCGGGCTTCCGTCGTCGGCGCCATCTGATAGGCGGCGAGCGCGAGCTGGTTGGCCAGCGCCGGGTCGGAGTCGCGCAGCCGGGCGGCGGTCCCGGCCAGCTGCCGGGAGACCGCGACGTCGTGCCGTGCGTTGGCCTCCGAGCGTTGCCACACCGAGTAGACGGTCGTGCTGCCGGCCACGACCAGCAGCACGACCAGCGCGGCCACCAGGCGTTGCAGGCTGCGGGTGCGCCGGCGGGCGGCGGTGGTGTCGGCGAGCTCAGCCGCGGTGCAGGCGTCCAGGAACGCGGACTCCAGCTGGTTGAGGTCGGCGCGGTGCAGCTCGTCGGCGGCCCACTCACGCGCGACGGCCAACCGCCCGGTGCGCAGCAGCCCACCGGGATCGCGGGCGGCCTCGTCCCAGGCTCGTGCCGCGTCGGTGATCTGCCGGTGGATGCGCAGACCGGCACGATCGGCGTCGATCCACTCGCGCAGCCGCGGCCACGCCGTGAGCAGCGCCTCGTGACTGATCTCCACGGCGTCGGCGTAGGCGGTGAGCAGCCTGGCCTCGACGAACCGGTACAGCACGTCCTCGACGTCGTCGGCCAGCTCGGCGTGATCGACCCGCCTGCGGGTGTCCGCGACGCCCTCACCGATGTGCACCAGCCGCAGCAACAACCGGCGGGCGCGTTCCCGATCCTCGGCGCTCAACGTGCCGTAGACCGCTTCCGCTGTCCGCGCGACGGCACCGTCCAGCCCACCGGCCTCGCGGTACGCGGCAGCCGACATCCTGCCGTCGACGCTGCGGTGCTCCCAGGTCGTCAGCAGGGCATGCGACAACAGCGGCAACGCACCCGCGTTAGCACCCCTTTCGGCCCCGATCTCGTTCAGTGCCAACGCGACCAGCGCGTCGTCGATCTCGCACTGCGCCTTGCGGGCCGGTTCGACGATCGCCCTGCGCAGGTCGGCAGCGCTCATCGGCCCGACCACGACCTGGTTCGCCTGCACCGCCTCGGCCAGCCGGGGATCACGCAGCGCCTCGGCGTAGAAGTCAGCGCGCAGACCAATCAGCACCGGCACGTCGAACGCGAACACCGCGTCCAGAAACCGCGTGCGTTCCACGTCATCGGTGCAGGAAGTGAAGATCTCCTCGAACTGGTCGATCACCAGGACCTCGCCCGGCTGCTCGGGCAACCGGCTGAGCGGATGCGCACCAGGCGTGCACAACGACCAGGTAGTGCCACGGCTCGTCAACTCGGCGAGCAACCCGGCCCGCAGCGCCGACGACTTCCCGGACCCGGACGGCCCCACGACCACAATCGGCCCGCGCCCAGCGTCGACACTGCGCAACAACACCCCGGTGAGCTGCTCACGCCCGAAGAACCAGCCGGAATGCTCAACCTGGAACGCCTCCAGCCCGCGATAGGGCGACGGCCCGTCCAGCACCCGGCGCGGCGTAGTCGCCCGCACCTTGGCCAGCGCCGCCAGCCACTCCCTGCGCTCCTCCTCCGGCACACCACAGAGGCCCAGCACGTTCTCAAAAGCATCAACCTGCGCGGGCTGCGGCAGGTTAGCCCCGCGAAACCACCCGCCCAGCGTGCCGAACGGCACCCCGGCCGCCTTGCCGAGATCCCGCAAACTCAAGCGCGCGACCTGCCGCAACGACGTCAGCTCACGAGCCAGATCCTCCCGGCTCGCCACCCCGCGCACCTGTGCCGTCAACGCCGTCTCCCCCAGCCGATCCAGCCCGGCAGTCTACGACCCCATCTCACGACGAACACCATTAATCGCCAACCAGGATTGCGTCGTCCCGTTTGGACGAACACCCCAGATCGCGAAAATCAAAGCCCACTACCGAAGAGGCCGATCGAGGAGATGATCTGGAGCGGGGGTTCGGGGGCGCAGCGCCCCGGCTGGGGCCTGGGGGCTCAGCCCCAGAAACACCACGAGCGAGGTACGGCCTGCGCTTTCAGCTGACATACCTCGCCCGAAGATCGTGCCCCTGGTACGCCTCGTACACGGTCCCGCACCCGCCATGAGCTGCTGGTTTCTGCCACCGTGGAGGTCCCACGTGGCCGCCGTCGTCGCGCGGGCGGTGAAGGGTGATGAATCCGAACGAGATCATCTACGGCCTGACTGACCTGCAAGCTGACAGCTTGGCCTGTCCGGTTTACGCAGCGAACTTCATGCAGGTCCGTGTTGCTTCGGTGCCTGTTGGCTGCTCGGTGACCGGCTCACATGTCCACGCATGCGTCGACGGGTGCGCCGCGGCAGCCATCGGGGCTGGGCGTCGAGTAGGCGGTGCGCGATGACTGCAGCCGTTCGGCGCGATCGCTCGCTGTGGGTCCAGTGCGCACGGCGCTCACTGCGTCTGGACCGCGTCGTAGAACGACTTCGCGAGTTCACGTAGCGGCCCCCGGCACTCCTGTGATCTCGGCGCGGGCTTGTCCGCAGGTTTGTTTTCGAGAATCAGCACGGCGTTGACGTCGAGGATTATCAGCATGCAGCTGCCCCTGTCCTTCGGCGTCAGCCACTTCGCCTTCTCGCCCACCTCCACGTCCTCAGCCGCACCGTCGTCGGCCGGATCGGCGCCAGGTTTGGATGTCACGTCGTACACTTCGCGGGCCTTGAGCGCTCCTCTACCTGGCCCGGCAGGTCCCGAGATGTCGCTGTTCTCGTCTCGCCACGCCGACACCTGCAGGTTCACCCGCGGCCAGTCCGGGATGCGCTGGAACTCACATCCGGTGAGCATGTCGGACACCGAGGGGTCCTCGTTGCCGGACCGGAACGGCGGCAGACCTGGCACCCTCTGCGTCACCTGCCGGCAGGTCGGCAGTGCCGTGTACTTGGCGCGAACGGGCGCAGGCGATGTCGCCGAGGTCGGCGTCGTGCTGGACATGCCCTGCGGCCTGCCGCTCACCGCGTCGCCACCGGTACACGCCGCCGCACTCAACGCGAGCACCGCCACGCCCACGATCCCAGCGGATCGGTTCACTGCGCCCCCAGCCCCTTCCACAGGTCCTCTTCCGGATCGGCTTCCGCGGCACGAGGGCGACGCCTGGACGGGCTCGCCGGTGTCATACCTCGATCCGAGGTGAGCCCGGCATCGCCGAACACCTCCCACAGATCTTGTTGCAACTGCCCGACGTTCGCCTG
>JAVXWK010001112.1:0-2722 GCA_032230575.1 Pseudonocardiales bacterium
CGGATTCACTTGACAACGAGACCTTATGGCGTCTCGCCCTGCTTGCGTCCGTCAGCGAAAAACATGGCCATGACTGGGCGAGCATCGCCAACCGCTTACGCCGCGCAGTCGACCTGGCGGGCATCCAGGTAACCGAACATTCCAACGACCTTGTGCACCGCGCTCTAGACGCACCGCCCGATAGCGGCCACTCAATCGTTTGGCTGGCGATTGACCACGCGTGGGTGTGGGGTCCGTCTCCGAACCCCGCCGTGACGCTGATCAACGGCGACTGGCTGCTCGACGTGCTGCGCAACTGGAACGGTCCTCGCGATGGCGTGCCGCGCGAATTGGCGGAGGAGCCGGAGCTTCTTCTTAGGGTCGCGCCGCGGTTCGATGAAGACGCCGACCCGAAAGATCAGCTACCCGTCACCTTTGCGCGCATTGATCTTGGTGAGGGCCCGACCGCCGGCGCGCGGGACCGTGCACGAGACACCCTCGACCTCCTGTGTGCCCGCGCTTCCGCACAGCAGGGAGGAACAAACTGGAGGATCAGCGGCGTGTGCCTCCACTTCGTCGACGACAAGTCGATCTTCGAGTCCAGCGGGCCGATAGGCGACCCGGACATCTACACGCGACTCACGCGGCAGGACATTCTTCAAGACCCCACCGGCAGCTCTATCCACGACGAGTCGGTGCGCATGCGCGCGCACCTGCCGGTCCGTGATGGCCGACTGCATGCGGCCCTGCAACTTTCACGATGGCTCACAGAAGCGCGCATCTCGTCGCCACCGGCCCGGCTCGTGTTGTCCGGCCGCATACTCGAGCAGGCCGCCAATTGGGCAGCGGTGTCGGTTCCCGACCTAATAGACCAGCTGACCTTGCCGTGGGCATGGGACCGGATCCTCGCCGACCTCAGCCGAGCGGGCGCCGCGGCCGTCTTACGAATGCCCGGTGCCGACGGCACGTCCAGCACACCAGGCGATCGTCAGACGTTCATCGACGTTAACCGTGAACTTCTTGGAGAGCGGTTGGTCCGTGGGCGTCCTCGTGCGCGCCCGTGGAGAGTGCTCCCGCGGTTGAGCTGGCTCGTCGAGCAACACCCGGCCGATAGCGAGATTGGTGACTATCTACGCGAGCTGCACGGGCGCCTCGCCGACGGCCCCGCGGCCGCCGCTTGGATCGATGAGCTCATGGCCGAGCTCACCACGCGTAACGCCCGCGCGGTTCGCACACGCAACGTAATCGTTCACGGTGGCCCGCTCGTCGCTGCTGTAGCGGCGACTGTCGTTAGCGCCCAGGACGACCTCGGCAGCCAGGCGCTTGAGTGGGTCATCGAGGGCCTAGCTGCTGAACGGGAGCTGCCCGGCGTCTTCGCCGAGCGTCGGGCACGGTACAGCGGGGCCTTGCAGGCGCTGCGGACAGGTGGCGACCCCCAAGTGCACCTGCCCGCCGGCGCCGCCGTGTAGGCCCAGTTGGGGGTTTCAACGGCGAGGCGGTGCCTTGGCCCTGAGCTCTCGTTGTGCATGGAGGGCGGCACGTCTGCGTTGGCGGGCGGCAGTGGTTCCCGCGGTGCGTCGAACCGTTGACCTCGTAGGGAGCGAAGCGCGTCTGGCCGACTACGGCTCGTGCCCGCCCGTCGAGATATCTGTCACCAAGCTGTCACGCTTCATCGGGTGGCATCTCGACCGATCCGGGAGCTCTTGCAGGAGGTCTTGGGGTCTGTCCACCTTCACCGTCCGGTGACAGCCTTCGGATTTGACGGCGAGCCCGGTCCTGGCGAACCGTGGGCGACCTATGTCCAACCGGGAGTCGACGCGTGGGAAAAGTGCGGGTCCCAGTACCCCTTCAGTTTCGACGAACTCGAACTCGTCGCGGCGGCCGCCGTCGACCACCGGATCCTTATACGTACTGGCGGGAGCGACTTGGAGGTCATGGCGCTTCTGCGTCATGAGCTTCGCCACGCCGAACAGTACGAACACGATGAGCATCTGGACCGCATTGCGGGCGTCCTGGCCAAGGGCCTCCTTGGGATGTACGGCGACACAGTTGCGTTTCGCATCCTCTACGCCGCCACGCCTACCGAGCGAGACGCCAACGCTGCTGCGGGCGCCTTCGTAGCGAAGCGCGGAACAGACCGGGAGCGGCGGGACCTCGTCGCACGCCATCAAACGCTGCTGGGTGCCGGTTCCGCACCCTTGGATCCGACTACGGTGAGAGACCGCACGCTTGCCTGGGGAGTAGTCCTCTATCCAGAAATGCTCAACGGAGCTGGTGAATTGGCGCGAGAGGACGGCGCCACCGGCATCGACGAGCGCTTCGAGACTGAGGCGCTCGCTCGCGTGCTGATGCGGGCAAACGCCATAGGACGCTGGGACGACCTCGCCCATTTGCCGCTACTTCGTGACGCCACCAAGGAGGTCGCCGTAATGTCTGCCGTGGCAGCCGGGCATGCGGCGCTCGGCAACCCCGCGGGCGCACGGCGGTTGGCTGAGCGGCTCCAACTACTTGAGGCGCAGGCGCTGACGCACGTGAAGTGATGACGCTCTACCTCCTGCTTCAGGCGACGAGGTGCAGCGACCGCCGGCCGAGGCGCGCCTCGGCATCATCCACGGCGGACACGCGCCACTCGTCCGGTGCCTGGCCTTGAGTCAGGCGCGCCCGTGCTGGAGCGGGCTTCCTAGGGTCTCCGACCCCACGAGGCAAGCGGTGGCCGCGCGGAGTCGCGGGCGGGGCGATGAAA
>JAVXWK010000007.1:0-8389 GCA_032230575.1 Pseudonocardiales bacterium
TGACCTTGAGCTCGGTCTCGATGCTCAACGGCTTCTTGTCCTTGCACGGCCCATGAGCCACCCCGTCCGGTACATCGGTCACCTGCCAGTTGTCACTCATCGGCCCCTGATAGGTGTGCATGCTGTGCCGCGTAGGAAACCCCGGGAAGTGGTAACTGTTGCGCGCGGTGCCCTTCGCGCCCTGCTCCAGGCTGGCGAACCCGCGGTAGTCCGTGGCCGCGATCCCGTACGCGTACCCGTCCGTGTGGTTGAGCTTGAGTTCGATCGTGCAGCTCTTCTTGGCCTCGCTTCCCTTGGCCTGCACCAGGAAATCGCTGTACGTCACCGTGAACGCCTCGTTGTCCTCGGACATCGCCACGTTCGTCGCGCCCTGCGGACAACCTGTGCCGCCCACGCTCACCACCTCGATGGTGACCGGTCCAGGTGGAACCACCGCCACAGCCACCAACGCCATCGCCGCCGCCAGCATTCGAGGCCTCCTCACATCGTTGTGGGAGAACCTATCGAGCCCCGCAATCCGGCAATCGGCTCAGAGCCTTACGAGCAGCGCACGAGCGTCCTCGCGGCAAACGTCGCTCCAGTCGGCGAGGTACCGGGCCGCGCGCCGCCGGACGTGCCGGGGAACATCCGCGCCGAAAGCAATCTCCCTCGCCACCACCGCACACGGGTCCCGCAGGTCGCGCCGCGTCGCGACGATCTCCATCGCGCAACGCAGCCGGACGACCGGCCCGAGCCCTTTGTCGGCGGTCATCCGGAAGAGCTCGTCGATCGCTTCCTGCGGCGACCACATGTCGATCGACTCGAGCACGTTCAGCCGCTGCAACGGCCTCGCCGCCGGCAGCAGGCCGCGCAGAACGTCCAGCATCTCACCGCGGCGAGGCGGCTCGTACAAGCCGAGCTGGTACGCCGCCTCAGCACGCGAGGTAATCGGCAAGGAGTGGTCACAGGCGATCCGGTCGAGCAGTTGCACGGCTTCGGCACGGCCGCGAAACCCGTAGGTGGCCAGGTCTCGGGCGGACCGCCATCGCAGCGCGGGCCGGGCGGATCGGTCGGCGGCGATCGAGGCCAATGTCCGCGCGGCCGCAGCACGATCGTCGACGGTGCAGGACTCGAGGAGATCGGCGGCTCGCGCACGCTGGGCCGCGGTTGCCCCCGCGTCGTCACGAACGGCCCTGAGCTCGTCCAGGGCATCGGCGTGCCAGAGCTCGTCAACCCGGTCGCGCCACGGCGCTTCCTGGTCGCACAGCAGGAAGTCCCGCACGGACGGCGTGGCGGTGAGCGCGCAGATCAGCAGAGCGGCGGCCCGGCGCTCGCGCGGATCACGTGTCTCATCCAGGACGATCTTCCGCGCACTGTCGTGCACCTGAGGCCACGCACCGAGCAATGCGGCTCTGTAGAGTGCGTCATCCGACCCGTCCGACAAGAGGAAGGCACGCGCCGCCTCGACGTGGCGTGGCGACACAGCTGCCAGCTCGACCGCGGCTTCTCTCCGTTCGCGGCTGCGGATCTCCGGCGCGTGCAGCACCTCTCGCGCCACCTGTGTGGCCTTCTCCCGCAAAGCCTTGTCCCATCGGCCACTTCGTCCCGGCACGCGGCGGCCGACCGACGCCGAATGATCCATCAGCAGGATCAGGTCGAGTCCAGCGCGCTGCGCCGGAGGCAGCAGAGCGACGAGCTCCTTCCGGCTGCCGTCATGGGTCTCCGGATCGTGCACCAGGCCGGTGAGCAGGCGAGCCAGGCGAGGCGGGCAGGCCGCGCCGAAGAACGTGGCGAGAGCCAGGGCTGCGGCCGCGCGGTCACCTGGGGTCAGCTGTGGATCTTCCGCGAACCCGAAGAGCGCCTCCGTCGACTCGGTGAAACACGTGCGATCCAGCCAGTACAACCGCTTCGCGGCGTCGGACCGCGTCGCCATCGGCAGTCTCGGATCCTCCAGCGCGGTGCGGACGTAGGTGATCGCCTCCGGATAGGCCTCCGAATCCACCTGCACCAGCAGCGAGCGCAGATGCCCACCCGAGGCGATCGGCATGTACGGATCGGTGGCCTGCGCGCGCAACACGTCGATGCCGTCGGCGCCCAGCACATAGGCAGCGGTCCTGGTGGCCGACCGGGAGACGTTCGGGTCCATCGCCAGCGCACGAAGGCGTCGGCGCACGTCCACTCCCATCTGAGCCAGCTCACCGACGACCCGGCGCCACTCCCCCGTCCCCATGATCGCTGCCGCGCGGAACACCAGTTGCGCCGCGTCGTCACGGCGAGCCGGGTCCGTTCTGGCGAGCGCCATCGCGGCCCGTGCCCGCACTGCCCAGTCGGCGACCTCGTCGTCGGCGATGCGCCGCAGCACCGGTTCGGGGACGGGAAACCCGAGCAGGTCCAGTGCCTCTGCCGCGGACCACGTGAGTTCGGCGTCGAAGAAGTACCGCTCCAGCGCTCCGACGAGCTCGTCCGCCAGCAACCGCCGGACACCTCGCCCGCATCCGGTGAACGGGTTCACCGCGACGGGCAGGTCGATGATCCAGTCCGCCGCGATGAGCGCACACGTGCATTCAGCCCCGGCCCGGACGTAGGTGGGTCCGAGGTACCGCAGGCCTTCTGCGGCGGACAGGCGCGTCGCGACATCGCGCTCGTCGTCACGGGCGATGCCGAGCAGCACCTCACCTGCTGCCGCACGGCCGGCCGCCGCCGCGGATCCGAAGGCCAGACCGACCTGGGCCGGTGCCTCCGGGTCACGACGAGCGAGGGCGAGCAATGCCTCGCACGCCCGCTCCTGCAGCTCCGCCCCGAACTGGCGGAGCACGGACCACGCTTTGACGATCACCTTGGGGTCCAGTTCCGTCGTCGCGATGGCCAGCACGCGGTCCTTGATCTGCACGATTAGGTCTGGTGCGCACCTGACCATCTCGTTCGCCAGCCCCAACCGGCTCTCGGGCACGACGCTGCGATCGGACAACAACTCGCCCATCCGGGCAACCGCACGGCGCCGGTACGGCTCACCGAGCCGCGCGAGATACCGCAGCGCGTACGTATGTTCCAGCCTGGCGGCAGGCACGTGCGCGAGCGCGGTCTCGAGGTGCTGGGCCGCGTCGTCGCGGAACGACGGCCCCAGCTCCGCGAGATACGACGCGGCCAGGACGACCTCGCTCCACGTCATCGCGCGGTCCGCGAGCACATCCCCCAGCAGCTCCACCGCGAGCTCGCGGTGCCCGATCCTGGCAAGGACTGGTGCGAAGAAGGCGCGGTCGCTCGGGTCCGGGATCGGCACCTCGAGCTCCGCCCGCAACAGGCTTCCCGCCGTCGCGCGGTGGTCCGGGCCGAGTGCCGCCAGCGCGGAGGCCGCGTTCGCCCTGGCAGAGGAACCGTGCTTGCGAGCACGGGCGAGTCCGGCCAGCACCTCCGCCGCCTCCTCGCGCGCACCGAGCGATGCCAGGCCGATGGCCGCGTCCCGCTTGCCGTCGAAGTCGCCCACGGGATCGGTGAGGACGGCGCGGAACACCTCGGCGCAGCGTTCGTGGAACTCGGCGCCGATCTCGACCAGGCCGGTGGCCGCCTCGACGAGATCGGCGGTGTCACCGTCCTCATCGGACAGAAAGTCGTTCAGGCGTGCCACCGCGACCGCACGCGCCTGCGCGCCGAACGCGGAGAGCACGACCGCCGCGGTCCGGCAGTCCGCACCGGAGGCCAGCGGGTCCGCCAGCACCGAACGCAGCCCGCGTTCCGCGCAGTCGCGCTCCCCTACGCCGGCCTGCGCCAGTGCCTCAGCCGCGGTCAACCGGTGTTCGACTCGGGCGCTCGCGTCGTCCACTGTGGACCTGAGGAAGGACAGGGCGGTTGCTGTGTGCGCCCCCTGCACGCGCACGGCCAGTGCCGTGGCGGCTTCTGCCCGCGACCTCCGCGGGGCGGCCTCGTCGTCCATGAGGTCGCGCAACCACTCGACGAGGCCGTGGTGGTGGGTGGCTCTGCTGGTCTGCTGCAGGATCGAACCGCTGCGGAACTGCGTCGTCATGGCCCATTGCCGTACGGTCACGAGGAACTCGTCCACCATCGGGGCGCTCGCGGGGAGGTGGCGCGCCAGCAGCCTGGCGGCGAGGAGATGTTGTTCCGAACCTCCGCCGTGCAGCCACGCCAGCATCCGATCGGCCTCGGCGGGGTGCAGGTAGGTGTAGTGCAGGAGCACCGCCCGTGCGAACCGCCCCTCCTCCAACGGCGTCGTGGCGTGCAGGAGCTTGGCGAACACCACGTGCTCCGAGCTGAACGGCACGGGCAGCTCACGGGCCTCCGCGGTGGCGGCCACGTGTTCGGCGAAGCTGTGGTGCAGGAACACCAGGTCGTTGCCGCGCTCGACGAACGGCCCGGTGGCCCTGAGATGTGCCATCAGCTCGTCGGCCGAGATCTCCCGCTGCCTTGCCCACTCCTCGACCACGTCGACGAGCGAGGTGTCGGCGGCGAGCCGGGTTCGCCCGAGGTGTTCGACGAGGGCCACGCGGTGGCGTTCGAAGGTGTCCGGCACCTCGCGGGAGGACCTGATGTAGTCCAAATAGGACTCGTAGAGCTCGAACTGGTTGCCGGGCAGCGGACGGCGGCCGTACTTCTCGAAGACGATCGCGGCGATCGTGGCGAGCAGCGGTACCTCGACGAGCTCGTAGAGGTGCGCCTCGCGGACCTGCTGCAGGAAGCGGTGCGAGAGATCCTCGTCCTCGAACCACCCCTGCGCGAAGCGGTCGATCGACTCCTCGTCGAAGGGCTGAAGCTCGTAGCGGGCGGCTCCCGCGCGCTGGAGTGCGGCGAGCGCGCCCCGTTCCGAGGGTCTGGTGGTGAGCACGATGCGGTAGGTGGGACTGGACGCCCACGCGGCCAGCGCGTCGAGGAGCTTCGCCCGTTGCTCGACGTCGGCGACCTCGTCGAGGGCGTCCACGAGGAGCAGCCAGCGGCAGCCTGAGACACGACTGGCGAGCCAGGCCGCATCGACGGGCTCGGTGAGGTAGAGGCCGTACTCGGCGCTCACGCTGTCCGCGAGAGCCCTGGAGAAGCTCGGGCCGAGGTGAGCGGCCAGCAGACGCGCGGTGACCCGCAGCGGGACCACCGGTTCCTCGATCGGCGGCTCGCCGGTCCGCGCGGACCAGTGACCGGCGATCTCTGCGGCGAGCCGCAGGGTGAGCGTGGACTTGCCCTGGCCTGGTCCGCCGATGACGATCAGGTGCTCTTCGCTGTCGAGCGCGGCACGCAGCGGTTTCGACGGCGCACGGACCGACACGCGGATCGACGCGACACCGGGCACCTCCACCAGCCGGCCGTACTCGTCGAGCACCGGAGCGGCGCGCAGGTGATCGGCCGGGCCTTCCTCCACCCCGCTGCTCAGGTCCTGCCGCACGTACACGTCGCCCAGCGACGGCCTGCGGGCACCACGCAGCTGGTACGGCGGCGACTTCGCGGCCTGTTCCTGTGCCCACAGCAGTCGTTGGATCTCCGCGGGCAGCTCCGCGGCCGCCGCCCAGCTCTCCGGCGGCTCGCAGGTCCTCGGTGGGGTCTCCGGTACGGCGCGGTTCAGGTAGACGTTGTGGGCCTGGACCACGAAGCCGTGGACGTCACCGGTGGTGTTCAGCGAGCGGTCCTCGTGCGCCATCGGGGGATGATCCCATGGCGAGCTATGTCATTTGCGGACAAAACAAGGACTTATGCGCCCGCCAGGTCGCCCACCACGTGGATCACGGTGGGGCGGTCGGCGGTGAAGGCCTTGCGCAGGGCCGCGGCGAACTTGTCCTCGTCGTCCACGGTCAGGCCGTGGCAGTTGAGGCCCTTGGCGACCTTGGCGAAGTCGATGCCCGGGAGGTTGACGCCGTGGACGGGTTCGCTGCGGTCGGCCATTTCGCGGCGGATCTCGCCGTAGCCGCCGTTGTCGGCGATGATCACGGGCAGGGGCAGGCGTTCCTGGGCCGCGGTGGCGAGTTCGGGGAGGGTGAACATCACGCCGCCGTCGCCGTGGAGGACGACCACCTGGCGGTCCGGTGCGCCCATCTTGGCGCCGATGGCCGCCGGGAGGCCGTAGCCGAGGGTGCCGAAGCCCGTCGGGTACAGGAAGCTGGCCGGGGCTTCCAGGGGCAGGTTGGACAAAGTGCCGTAGTAGCAGGCCATTGCGCTGTCGGCGGCGACGATGGCGCTGGGGGACAGGACTTCCTGCATGGCCTCGATCAGCGGGAGCCAAGGGGCGCCTTGGGTTCTGGCGTGTTTGCGGAAGAGCCTCTGCCAGCGTTCGGCGCGTTTTGCCGCTTCCTCGTTGGCTTTGGCCTTGCCCAGGCGCTGGTTCAACGCCGTCACGGTGGCTTGGGCGTCGCCTACGAGGCGGTAGTCCGGGAGGGCGTTGGTGATCATCTGGGCCGGGTCCACGTCGATGCGGATCAGGTCGCCGGGGAACTTCAGCGGGCCGTTCCAGAGGTCGGTGGAGGCCAGTTCGGTGCCGATGGCGAGGACGACGTCGCATTCGGCGACGAACTCGGCGACGGCCTTGTGGTGCAGGCCCGCGCCGATGGAGAGCTGGTGGCGCTCGGAGAAGGTGCCTTTGCCGTTGGCGGTGGCGACGACCGGGGCGCCGAGGCGTTCGGCCAGGGCGGTGATCTCCTCCGCCGCGCCCTTCGCGCCGCCGCCGATGATCAGGCCCGGATGCGTCGCGACGTTGAGGCGGCCTGCCGCGGCGGCGATCGTGACGGCGTCGGCCGGTGGGTGGGCGACGATGACCGGGGCTACCTCGTTGACCCTTTCCACGGCGTCGATGAGGTCCAGCGGGATCTCCAGATGGGCCGGGCGGGGGCGGCCGGATGTCATGTGCGCGAAGGCTTGTGCGACCGCGAGGGGGATTTCGGCGACGCTGTGGACGCGGTTCGAGTAGCCGATGACGGCTTCGAACGCGGCGCTCAGGTGACGGGCCTCGTGGAGGGTGCCGTTGCCGCGGCCGGGGTGTCTGAGCGGCATGCCCGGCGAGATCAGCAGGACCGGCACCGAGTCGGAGTACGCCTGGGTTACGGCGGTCATGGCGTTGAGCACTGCCGGGCCGCTCGTGGTGAGGCAGACGCCGGGCTTGCCGGTGACGCGGGCGTAGCCGTCGGCGGCGAAACCGGCGCCCTGCTCGTGGCGCGGCGTGACGTGTTTGACGTCGTGTTCGGCCAGGGCGCGGTAGATGCCGAGGTTGTGGGTGCCGGGGATGCCGAAAACCAGCTCGGTGCCGTGCGCGACGAGTGCGCGCACCAGGGCGTCACCCCCGCTGATGCGAGGAACGGTCATGCTCATGCCACGCGTCGTCCGCTCGTGTCGTTCAACGTGTCCCCCGAAGGGATGATCAGCGCGTCGACGGCCAGCACGCCGTCAGGCCCGACGCGCACGGGGTTCAGCTCGATCTCGGCCAGGTCCGGTCTGGCCACGAGCGTCTCGGAGATCTGGGCGATCACCTGCGCCAACGCCGCCACGTCCACGGGTTGTGCGCCGCGCCGGCCGGACAGGAGCGGGGCGCAGATGAGGCGTGCCAGCATGTCCCGCGCTGTGGCGGGAGTCACCGGCGCGAGCTCGATCGCGGTGTCCTTGAACAACTCTGCGTGGATGCCGCCCGCCCCCACGAGGATCACTGGGCCGAACGAGTGATCGCGTTTCGCGCCGATGATCAGCTCGACCGTGTGCTCGCGCGTGTCCATCTCTTCGAGGACGTACGTACCAGGGCCGAGCCTCGACTCCATCTCCTCGAACGCCCCGGCGGGGTCGGTGAGGTTGATCTTCACGCCGCCGTGCTCGCTCTTGTGGTCCAGCCAGTCGGCTTTGAGCGCGTACGGGGCTCGCAGGGTGGTGGCGTTGACGTCGGCGGTGCTCGTGACCGGATGTGCCTCGGGGAACCTGACGAAGCTCAGCAGCTCGCGGGCGGCGAGGTAGCCCGGCTGGTACGGCAGGCTCGCGCAGGGGTCCCCTCCGCAGGGGTCCCCTGATTCAATTCTCCCAGGCAGCACCGACAGTTCCGGGCCGCTCGCGGTCGGCAGCACCGGGCTGGAGAGCGCGCCGAGACGCGTGGCGTCACCGAGCGCAGCAACAGCTCGCTCGATCGTGTGTTGTACGGGCACGCCGCCGGCCCGCAGAGCTCGGACCGCCGCGGAGTCCGCGCACATGCTGTGCACGGTGATCAAGACGCCCGTTTCCCTTGCCAGGGCACAGATTTCGGCGGCAACCGACACTTCGGCGGACTCCAGCGACGGCGTGTCCGCTCCGTAGCTGCCGAAATAGCCGGACAACACGACAGTGTCGACCTCGCCTCCGCGCACCAGAGCCGAGACCGCGCGGGTGTAGTTCGCCATGTCCTGCTCCCCCGCGCCGGCGAGGTCGATCGGGTTCCGCTTCGAGGCGAGCGCGGGAACCGAAAGTC
>JAVXWK010000028.1:0-3256 GCA_032230575.1 Pseudonocardiales bacterium
CGCCGCACCTGATCCCGCTGGTCGAGGTCGTGCCGGGCGAGCAGACGAGCGAGGAGTCCGTCCAGAAGGCCGTCGTGTTCTACCGCTCGCTCGGCCGCACGCCGGTCGTGGAGCGCAAGGAGATCCCTGGTTTCGTCGGCAACCGCCTGCAGGCCGCGCTGTCCCGCGAGGCCAACTACCTGGTCGAGCAGGGTGTCGTCACCCCTGAAGACCTCGACGCCGTCGTGACGAACTCGCTCGGCATCCGCTGGGCGACGGTCGGCCCGTTCCTCGGCGCCCACCTCGGTGGTGGCCCCGGCGGCTACCGCCACCTCGCCGAGCACATCGGCAAGTCCATGCAGGGCTTGGCACTCGGCACCCCGTCCGACAACCCCGAACAGCTCATCGAAGCAGTGGAAAAGGCTTACGGCTCCTCCACGTACTCGGCACTGGCCGAGACGCGCGACCGCAAGCAGCTCGCCGTTCTGACGGCATTGGAGGAGAACTGATCATGGAACGTCTTGAGGACCAGCTCGTGGCCGACTTCTACAACTACGAGGCGCTGCTCAGCGACGAAGAGCGCAAGATCCTGCTGAGCGCCCGCGAGTTCATGGCCACCGAGATCAAGCCGATGGTCAACGAGTACTGGGCGAAGGGCGAGTTCCCGCACGAGCTGATCGGCAAGTTCCGCGGCGCCGGCCTCACCGCGCTGTCGTACGAGGGCTACGGCGAGCACCCGGAAGCCGTCAGCAACCTGCTCACCGGCATGCTGGCCATGGAGATGACCCGCACGGACGCGTCGGTCGCCACCTTCTTCGGTGTCCACAACGGACTCGCGATGTACTCGATCTACGCGGGCGGCGACCAGGAGCAGCGTGACCGCTGGCTGCCCGCCATGGCCGCGATGGACAAGATCGGCGCGTTCGCGATGACCGAACCGCTCGGCGGCTCGGACGTGGCCGGCGGCATGCGCACCACGGCGAAGCGCGACGGTGACACGTGGATCCTCAACGGCGCCAAGAAGTGGATCGGCAACGCCACGTTCGCCGACTACGTGATCGTGTGGGCTCGTGACCTCGACGACAACAACGTCAAGGGGTTCGTGGTCGAGAAGGGCACGCCCGGCTTCGTCGCGGAGAAGATCGAGGGCAAGATCGCGTTCCGGATCGTCGAGAACGCCGAGATCACCCTGACCGACGTCCGCGTGCCGGAAGCCAACCGCCTGCAGCGCATCAACTCGTTCCGCGACGTGGCCGAGATCCTGCGCGCCACCCGTGGCGGCGTCGCCTGGCAGGCCCTCGGCGTGATGATCGGCGCCTACGAGCTGGCACTGGCCTACGCCCAGGAGCGCAAGCAGTTCGGCCGCCCGATCGCCCGGTTCCAGATGGTGCAGGACATGCTGGTGAAGTCGCTCGGCAACATCACCGCCTCGTGGGGCATGCTCGTGCAGCTCGCGAAGCTGCAGGACGCGGGCATCTTCCAGGACGAGCACTCGTCGCTCGCCAAGGCGTTCGTGACCTCCCGCATGCGCGAGGTCGTGGCCTGGAGCCGGGAGATCTTCGGCGGCAACGGCATCGTGCTCGGCTACGACGTGGCGCGGTTCTTCGCCGACGCCGAGGCGATCTACTCGTTCGAGGGCACCCGCGAGATGAACACGCTGATCGTCGGTAAGGCGATCACCGGGCAGAGCGCCTTCGTGTGATCCCTCGCTAGCGGGGATAGGTGTGGATCTCCGTTGCTTTGAGTGAAACCCACAACGCGTCGCCGGGCTGCAGCCGCAGCTCGGCGACTGTCGCTGTGGTGATGTCGGCGAGCACGGGCGGGTTGCCGTCGAGCTCCACGCGGGTGGTGTGCGCGTGCTGCTCGATCCCGGAAACCACGGCCTGCCAGGTGTTTCGCGGGCTACCGGCGGGCTTCTCGGGAAACAGGCTGACCGCGGACGGCGGGAACACCACGTGCACAGGGCCTTCCGCGGGTTCGGCGATCGTCAGCGTGCCGCCCTCGTCGAGCCGGACCTCGGTGCCGGACGCGACTCCGCGATAGAAGTTGAGGCCGACGAGGTGCGCCACGTAGTCGGTCCGCGGTTGCCGGACGACCTCGCGCGGGGTGCCCTGCTGCACCACGCGGCCGTCCTCGATGATCACGATCCGGTCGGCCAGCACCATGGCGTCCAACGGATCGTGCGTGACCAGCAGCGTGTGGCCGGGGTAATCCTGGAGATGCCTGCCCAGTTCGGAACGCACGCGCAGGCGGGTACTGGCGTCCAGCGCTGCCAGCGGTTCGTCGAGGAGCAGCAGTTCCGGTGACGTCGCGAGGGCACGGGCCAGTGCGACGCGTTGAGCCTGGCCGCCGGACAACGTGCGGGGCTTGGCGCGGGCGAAGTCAGCGAGCCCGACCTGGTCGAGCCAGTGCAGGGCAACGGTGTCGGCCTCGGCCTTGCGGGTGCCGCGGGCGCGCAGCCCGAACGCGACGTTGTCGAGCGCGGTCATGTTCGCGAAGAGCAGGTAGTCCTGGAACACCACGCCGATGGGCCGTTTCTCGGCGGGCAGACCGTCCCAGGTGGACCCGTTGTGCGTGATGCGGCTGGAGCTGGACACCAACCCGGCCAGGGCGCGCAGGGCGGTGGTCTTGCCCGCGCCGTTCGGGCCGAGCAACGCCACGACCTCGCCGGGCTCGAGAGTGAGATCGAGCTGGAGCGAGAAGTCGCCGCGCGAGACGTGAAGTGAAGCCTGAAGTGTCATGAGGGCCCGCTGATCCACTTGTCACGCAGCCCGGCCAGCACGGCGACGGACACCAGCAGCAGCACGATGCTGAGCACGATCGCCGCGTCCGGATCGGTTTCGAGCGCGAGGTACACGGCGAGGGGCATGGTCGTCGTCTTGCCGGGGAAGTTGCCCGCGAACGTGATCGTCGCACCGAACTCGCCGAGCGCCCGCGCCCAGCACAGCACGGTTCCCGCGATGACTCCGGGCATGACACTCGGCAGGGTCACGCGCCGGAACGTCAGCCAGCGCGAGGCTCCCAGCGTCGCCGCGGCTTCTTCGTATCGCGGATCTGCGGCACGCAAAGCACCTTCGACCGAGATCACCAGGAACGGCATCGCGACGAACGCCTCGGCCAGCACGACACCCGCTGTGGTGAACGGCAACGAGATCCCGAACCACTGGTCGAGGTACTCGCCGACAACCCCGCGGCGGCCGAGCACCAGCAGCAACGCCACACCGCCGACGACCGGCGGCAAGACGAGCGGCACGGTGACGAGAGCGCGGAGCAGACC
>JAVXWK010000684.1:0-6852 GCA_032230575.1 Pseudonocardiales bacterium
TGAAGGCTCGACGTCGATGCCGACGACATTGACATCGCAAACGCCGCGCTGACGCATTTGCAGACCTTGGGCCAGAGCTCGCTGACGGCGTTTCTGGGCAGAGAAGCGACGAAGTCACTGGAGCTCAAGCAGTACATAAGGACGAGCCTGCGGAAGTGGCAGGCCAGGATGCCGGCAGAGCCGCCCGTGATCATGTTCCGGGTGCCGACGTTGCAGGTTGCCTTTCCAGTCGAAGTGCTACCGCTGCTGGCCACGAAACGCATGCCCGCGGCGAAGCAGGTGCGCGACCTGCCGACGATCTGCCAGCGTTTTACGGGGTTCGGCGCGATCACGCACCGGGTGGTCGGCAGCTTGCCGGACGCCGCCCGGGACAGCTGGCTGCACAACGTCCCGAAGCTGCCGGTGAAGATACTCCACCATGCGGCAGAGCTGGCGGGCTCAGCCGTCGAGGTCGACTTCTTCCAGGCGGCCGCGAATGCCGTCGACGTCGACGGTCCATGGCCCGACAGCGTCCGGGACGCCGTCTCGGCCAAGGAGCTGGCCGTCACGGCAATGTTCGATCCGCGCGCCTCCTTCTACGGGCCGAGGCGGCCGTTCCCCGACCAGATCCTCCATCTGGCCTGCCACTGCGAAACCGAGTCAGAATCCGTGGAGCTGTCCTCGCTGCGGTTCGCTGGCCGCAATGGGGACGAAGTCGCCCTGACGCTCCAGGAGTTGGGAGCGGGCTTCCTGAACCTGCAGGAGGAGGGGCGACGGCGAGCGACGACGAAGTTGCCGCTCGTCTTCCTGAACGCTTGCGGATCGTCGATGGTCACAGCGGCGACGGCGACATCGTTCCCCCACCACTTCCTGCAGTTCAAGAACCGGGGTGTGCTGGGCACCGAGGCCGCGATCCCCGACTCGGTCGCAGCCGAGTTCGCGCGCTTCTTCTACGACAGCATCTTCCAGCAGTACACGGTAGGTCATTCCGTTCTGCGCGCGCGATCCCTGCTCCTCCGGGCCAGAGGGAATCCCCTCGGGATCCTGTATTCCTACTATGGCAATCCTCACCTCAGGCTCCAGCGAGCGGTCTAGGAGGGCGGAATGGGCGAGACGATCCGGGTCTTCGGCATCGAGGACACCGTCGGCGTCGAGCGCGGCCTGTTCAAGAAGAGCAGCGAACTGCGCATCGGTAGGGGCGAGGTCGACTCGGACGACCTGAAGAACCGGCTGTCAGCATTCCTGGAATCCATGCAGGGCGTGGTCAACTCCGTACCGGCCTTCCTGGGCGACTTCCGCGTCGACTCGATCAGCATTGCCGCGGAAGTCAGCGCCAAGGGCAGCGTCAGCCTCCTGGGGGCCGGTGGGGAGGTGGCCGGCAAGGGCGGTATCACGTTTAACCTGCGCCGGAAGACGGCTGATTCAGCGAGCCTGGACGCATCGGACCAGCAGACCTCCAGCCCGTCGACTACGGAAGCCAACGCTGCATCTGGGCAGGCGGAGGAAGGCCCGGGACCGGGGGGCGGCTGAGGCGAGCCGGCCATCGCCGGGCGGATCACCGGGTCGCCGGGGCGTCGTCGCTCCGCGTGCCTTGGCGGATCGGCGAGAACGCGACGTCCAACTCGGGCCATCCACCGGTGAGTCATGGACCGCGGGCAGCCTCGATCGACCTGCGCAGGCCCGCGGCTGCGGTGCTCCATGGGTTCTTTCGTTGACGAAGCGCAGGCTCTGCCGAAGACGATTGGCCGCGACGAACGTTCAGCGAGAAGTGCGAGAGGCCGGCCTCGTCCACGGCCCCGAGACGCAGCCCTAGGTGTAGATGCCGGGGCGCCGCCTCGTACTCGGCCCGCGCGTCGGACTCATCCATGTTCAGCACGCTCAGGCAGCACACGACCGCGCCGGCGGACAGGACTCGCCTTGGTCTATGCGTGCCAGACCGGCTCGGGTCGCATTGACGGCCTGCTCCCAGCAACTCGGCCTGCTGGGGTTCGGTCATGTGCCAGCCGCCGCTCACGCCGCACTGGTCGCCGACGGGCTGCACGCCGGAACCGACGGGTTCACCAGCCTGACGGTCCTGTTGGGCGCGCTCGGTGTCGCGCTGGCAGCAAGCCGACCCGGTCATCGGCCTAGTCATCACCGTCACCATCCTCGGCGTTCTGCGCACGACAGCCCGTCAGGTCGGCGCCCGACTGATGGACGCCGTCGACCCGCAGGTGGTCGAGCGGGCCACCGCAGCCGTCGCCGCGGTCGACGGCGTCCAATCGGTCGACGAGATGCGCATCCGCTGGATCGGGCACACGCTGCGCGCCGAGGCAACTGTCACGCCGACGCAAACCTGACCCTGGTCGCGGCGCATAACATCGCGCACCACGCCGAGGACCACCTACTCGTCGATGTCCGCCGGCTCACCGCCGGCATGGTGCATACCAGCCCGCGGGGGCACATCCCTGAACCACGCTGCAGGCGCTGGCGACCGATGGGCGCCCGACCGTATGTCCGAAACGTCATACACCGGGACACCGCAGCGGTCTGGGTCTGGTTCGAATACCTGCTGATCAGGCGGCTGCGAGCGCACTGCCCCGCGTGGAGTTTCGCGAGTTTCGGGAGAGGTCCTACGCGCGCGTGCGCCTGAGGGACTCGCGCCGGCGCAGCCCTGTCAGCGCGGCTGCACCCCTCGGGGGATAGCCGCCTGACCCAGGGATTACAGAGGAACCTCTTCCCCGCAACCTGTGGCCTCTACCAGGCACTACTCCCCCATGGCTACACCACCAGCCTCCGTGATGGCCCCGCCCCCTCGCGGTTTCGGGCCACGAACCGGGCCACGACGCGAGCCACTCGACCGCGCCGGGTCGGCGCGCGGCGAGTCGGTCGGCCGCTTAAACCGCGTACCGATCTCACGAGCGGAGAGTCGCGGGCGTCGAAGCCCCCGCAGATCGATCTCCCCACTTCTGTCAGAGCCATTACGCATAGTCAGCGCGTGACTACGCACATGCCCGACGAGGTAGCGCGCTTTTTCGACCCTCAAGCCGAGGGTCAGGTGTTCGCGCGGGACGGTCGGCTGGCTCACGACGCCCCACTGACCTACATGCCAACGGAGGCCGCCGACCGGTTCCGAGCCGACTCGACCTCAGGGCACTACCTCTGCGCCCTGCCGGACTGCGCGGCGAAGCTCATCGCGGTTGGCCCGAGGATGCGCCGGCATCACTGGCGGCACCCTGCTGGCGCCGGTGACCACGGGCCGGAGGGGGTGTGGCACCTCGCGAGCAAGCAGCTGCTGGCCACGTGGGCGCGCACGCAGATTCCGACCGCCGAGGTGCATCTTGATGACAAGCGCACGGCGAATGGCAGCCAACCCGATGTGTGGGTCCGCTGGAATACACCGGAGCCGGCAGGCGACGTGGCGTTCGAGGTCCAGTACGCGAGTTTGACTGGGCGAGAACTCACCCAGCGGAGCGAGCGTTACGCCGCGGCAGGCATCTACGACCAGTGGGTGTTCGGCCACGCTGAACCGCACACCCGCCGCATCGGCGCGCACTTCATGCTCACCAGCACCCTGCAAGACGTACTCGCGTGCGGCCGCCGGTTCGTCTGGATCAACCCGGACGACCGAACGGTCGCAACGCCCTACGTCGAGCAGCCCGAGCCGATCGTCCCGCAGCCCGACGAACTGTGGACCGCGGACCCGCCCGTGCTGGAGTACGCCCGCCACCCTCGGGTCACCGACAAACTGCTGAGCGTCCGCGTCGACGCGCTGGATGACTGCCGGCTAGACGGCAATGGGCTGCACACGCCATCCGAGGACTGGATTGAACAGGAGATCACCGCGCGAGCGGCACAGGAGGCCGCATTGCGTGCGGGGGCCCGCGAGGCGGCTGCGTGGCAGGAGGAACAGCAGCGGCAGCTGGCCCGCGAACGTGCGCTGCTGCACGCGCGGCACCCGGCGGCGTCGGAAAGAGAGCGGGACCTTCGCCCCGAACGCGGACAGCTCAACACCGGGCCCACCGAGCACGACACGGCGACGACACCCTGTCCTGTCTGCCGAGCCATGCCCACGCCGCGCCAAAGCTGGCCGGACTGGTACATCCCGCCAGCCTGGGTGACAGAGGTCTGGCGGTGCACCGGCTGTGGCCTCGTACTGGGCTGGTAGCCGAGATGATGCGCGCCGAATGGCATTTCACCCCCACGACGATCGTCTCTGCGATGGCGAGGTGCAGCAACGATTGGCGTTCCGGTCGTCAACGCAGCGCCGCCGGCCCGCTCAGCGGCTCCCGAGCTGGACAGGTTGAGGTCGACTCGCCTTGCCTCACTGGGGTCAATGTCCATGTCGGCCAGAATCTCAGTCTGCTGCGAGTCGGCCCGCTCGTCGGGCGATCGGTCACCGCGGACGCGCTTGGCTAAGATGCGCAGAGCCACGAGACGCACCTGACGTCCATCTAGCCGATTCAGCCTGATCCCACCGCGTGCCGCGACGCCACTTGTGTTGTGCTCAAGAACGCGAAACGCCGATCTCTCGGTGACACGGGTCAACGGTATCGAGAACCTCGCTGCGAGCGCCCTAGAAATGCTGTCGACGACGCCGGGCGCTAAACGAGCCAACTGTCGACGAAATACGCCTCTACGACGTGATCCAAGTAGTGATCGTAGGTCGGGACCGCTCCCCACGTCGGTTGCCGGTCCATGATGGGCCAGATCTGGGCCACCCCCATATTGAGTTGATCAAACCGCAGCGGGCCGGGCAACACCACAACTGTTCCGACGAGGCGATCTACCCGAATGCGGCCGACATACGCGCGCGCGAGGAGATCTCGCACACGGCCGTTCATGACTAAGTGATCCGGAATATGGGCGGACTGAATCACCGACTGCACCCAGTCGAAAGCACCGTGACCCGATCGCACCTTGGAGAGGCCCACAGCCACGTTGGACGGCATTCCTCCTGCGAGTGAGTGCCGCGTAGGCGCGTCAAATAGAAGGCGGAACGGCATGCTGACGTTTAGTGCCACTGCCGTCTTCGTGAACCATCGCGCCAACACTAAAGCGTCGGCATCCGACACGACGCCTCGACGGCGGCTCGCAGTGAGGACTGGGGCGACTTCGGTTTCCAATGTGCTCATCCAGCCATTGTTGCAGCGAGCGCACACCTCGCCCGCCAACACCGAGGAGATCGGCATGCGAGGCCGTGCTGATGCGACAGCGCCGCCCAAAGGGACCCTGACTCGGACCGGAGTGACGTATTCGCGCTGCGCACCATAGTGTTTGATCAGCCACTGGGGGAACACGTGCTCACGGGCCTTCTTGCCCGTCCGAGCGGCACAGAACCAGCAGAAGGGCACGGCTTCCAACACTCGCTCCTCCAGATACCCGCTATTCCGGAGGAGGTTTCGGTCGAAGCCGCGAAGTCGGCTTGAACGCTCACCGCCCATAACGACACGTAATCAAAGGACTCCGATCTTTCTGGACCCGTGTGCACTCGAAGGGCTCTCACCCTATCCGGCGGACTACCTTCGTTCGATCTTGGCCAGACGACCCCGCTTCTTAGTAATCCCCGGGGCAGGGCGGCCAGCGAGCCAAAGATACAGCTGCGCTGTTCGGTTTCTGACACCCCAGGGCGAGTAGACCCGGAGGGTGGTGGAGCCACTGCTGGGCGCCATCACCGCCACCGAGGTCTTCCTCGACCAGCTCCAGAGCGGCGCCACCGAGCACGGCGGGGACATCATCAACATCTCCTCGGTCGCCGGACGCACCGCCCGCGCCGGCAACGGCGCCTACGCCGCCACCAACCTGGCCGATACCCTCCGCCGGGCGCGGTACGGCGCCGGCTGTGGGCGTGGCCGGCCGCTGGCGCCCCGGTCGGCCTCGATGGCCGGCCGGGGCAGCTCTCCCGCTTGCGGTCGGGCCGGGGGCGGGCGAGGTTCGTCCGCCCCTGGCCGGTGCCGGTCATTCGTCGGGGTCGATGACCTCCCCCTCGTCATCCTCCGACTCGTCGGTCGGCGCGGGGATGGGCGCACCGAGGACGCGTTGCTCGACCTGGGCCGGGGTGTAGCCGTTGGCCGTGAGGAACATCAGGTAGCGGGCGTCGGCGGTGCTGGGGCGGCGCCAGGTGTCGGTGGTCCAGACATCCTCGTGGGCGGAGAGGACGAGGCCGAGGGTGACGACGAGGGCCCGGGCCTCGGTGGCGTTGTCGAGCAGGTCCGCCGGGGTACGCCTGCCGCGCCGGGTCTCGGGGGCGTCGGTCTCGTCGGTGAGGTGGCCGAGGCGGAACAGCTCGCGGGCGCGGTGGTGGCCGTTGCCGCATGCCCTGCTCAGCGCGTGCGGGTCGTGGAGCAGGACGGTGGCGAGGAACGCGGCGGTGCCCTTGGGTGGGGTGCGGCGGGTGAGGAAGTCGGTCAGCCAGGCGCGGCGGACCTTCTCCGCCGACCGCCACGCCTCGTTGTTCGCCACCACGGTGCGCCGTTCGGCCTTCTGCTCGTCGGTCATCGCCCCGCCACTGTTGCTGGGGGTGCGGCTGTTCAGGTCGGTGTGGCCGTGGATGCGGGGGTGGACGCACACGTACACCGCCTCGGCCTTCTCCTGGCCGTAGGCGCGCTTGACGTAGGCGGCGTGCCCGGGACACGCGGCGTGGGTGTCGGGGGTGAGGGGCTGGCCGTCGTGGCGGAGGTGGTCGAGGCGGCGGATGGTCTTCTCGTCGTACGGCGGCTCGGCGATCACCGGCACGCCCACCTCGGTCAGCTGGGCGGTCAGCGTTTCGATGGCGCGGGCGGTGTCGCGCTGGTCGCGCAGGCGCTGCGCGATGTGCGCGGTGTTCTCCCCGCTCTTGGCGGCGGTGACGAGGGCCTTGACGGCGTCGGGGTCGTCGTCGAACTCGGCGAGGGC
>JAVXWK010000088.1:0-6257 GCA_032230575.1 Pseudonocardiales bacterium
ATTCTTCGTCGACCTGGGAGACGACGCCTCCCACAGGAGACGGCCCCGCTGAGCCCACGTCACGCTTCTCGACGTCCGGTTCGCGGTCTTCGTCCTCCTCGTCGTACGAGGACGAGGAACCGGAGCCGAGGTTCTCCAAGAAGAAGGCGAAGAAGAAGCAGCCGTTCTGGCGGGAAGTCCTGGTCATCTTCGGCGTCGCGCTGGTGCTGACCATCACCATCCAGACGTTCGTCGCGCGCGTGTTCGTCATCCCGTCGGCTTCGATGGAGACGACCCTGCACGGCTGCACGGGTTGCGTGAACGACAAGGTGCTGGTCGAGAAGATCACGTACCTGTTCCGCGACCCGCAGCCCGGCGACGTCGTCGTCTTCCGCGGCCCGCCGAACTGGACCGGCGGCAAGGAGCCCCCGAGCTTCGTCGTCGGCACGCTGCAGGACATGGGCTCGATGGTGAACCTGTCCGAGCCCAGCGGCACCGACTTCATCAAGCGCGTCATCGCGGTCGGCGGCCAGACCGTCGAGTGCTGCGACGACCAGGGCCGCGTCCTGGTCGACGGCAAGCCGCTGGACGAGCCGTACCTGAACTTCGGCGGCGGCCCGCGTCAGCAGGACTCGTTCGAGAAGGTCACCGTGCCCGCGGGCAAGCTGTGGGTGATGGGCGACAACCGGAACAACTCGTCGGACTCGCGCAAGCACGGCGACCCGACGCCCGCCGACGGTGCGATCCCGATCGACAACGTGGTGGGCAAGGCGCGCGTGATCGTCATTCCGGTGGGGCGTTGGGGTTCGATCTCGGACTACAACCCGCAGACCGGCGGCAAGTAAGCCGTCAGCTGTTCTTGCGCACGTGCCGGTGCGCGCTGACCGGGTACCCCGGCGGCGCCGCCGGCACGATGTCGTGCAGGACGTAGCCGCACTTCTCCGCCACCCGGCAGGAAGCCGTATTGCCCTCGGCGTGCAGCAGGTCGAGGCGAGTGAGGTCGTGCGTGTAGAACGCCCAACCCGACACGGTTTCCACCGCGCGCGTGGCGATGCCCTGTCCTCGGACCTGAGGTGCGGTCCAGTAGCCGACTTCCGCCGTGCCCGCGTTGCCCATCTTCACAACGACGTGGCCGATCGCGTTTCCGTCGGTCACCACGGCGAAGCTGAACCGTGTCGCCGAGTCCCAGCCGGCGGCCTGGACTTCCAGCCACTGCCGCGCCTCGGCTTCGCCGGTCAACGAAGTGGCCAGCCAGCGGCGCAATGCGGGGTCGCGATGTGCTGCGAGCAGCGCGGGCAGGTCGTCGGCCCGCCACGGGCGCAGAGTGATCGTCACGACTCCACGAAATACCTCGGCACGGGTTCTGACAACAACCTGCCGCGCTGGATCGCCCGCGACACCTCGCAGACCCTCGCCCCAGAACACGTCACGCCCGGCGGAGTTCTCCGAGCGGTACGAGACGATCCGCTGCGGCGCGTCCACCCACCGATGCGGCTGCTCCGCCAACCCGTGGCGGGTTGACGGAGACCACGACTGCCAGCCTTGTTCGTGCACCGAACCCTGCGGCGAAACAGGATCTCGGCCACGACCCTCATGCATCAGCCCTTCGTGGAGCCGAGCGTCAAGCCACCGACGAACTGCCGCTGCAGCACGAAGAACACCACCAACGTCGGCAACGCCACCAGCAGCGACCCGGCCGCGATGAGGTTGTTGTCCGTGAAGAACGTGCCCTTGAGGTTCTGCAACGCCGAGGTGACCGGCATCTTGTCGCCGTCCTGGATCAGCACCAACGCCCACAGGAAGTCGTTGTAGATCCAGGTGAACTCCAGCGTCGCCAGCGCGGCCAGCACCGGCCGGCACAGCGGCAACGTCAGCTGCCAGTACTGCCGGAGCACCGACGCGCCGTCCACACGGGCGGCCTCGGTCAGCTCGTACGGGATCGTCTTCATGTAGTTCGACAGCACGAAGGTGCAGAAGCCGGACTGGAAGGCGATGTGGATCAGCACGACACCGATCGGGGAGTCGATCAGCGAGCCGCTCGCACTGATCCACTCCGGCACCTCGATCAGCCGGTACAAGCGCCACAGCGGCGTCACGATCACCTGCTGCGGCAACAGGTTGCCGGCGGTGAAGATCATGAGCAGCAGCAGGTTGAACTTGAAGCTGAACCGGGACACGCCGAACGCCACCATCGAGCTGAGCAGCAGCGTGATCACCAGCGCGGGCACGGTGATCAGGAACGTGTTCCAGTAGAAGTGCGGCAGGTTGCCGATGTCCCACGCCTTCGCGAAGTTCTCGAACGTGAGCGACTTCGCGATGGAGAAGTATCCGTTGACCGAAGTGTCGTCGTACGTCCGCAGCGACGCGTAGACCGCCCACAGCAGAGGCGCGAGCGTCATGAGACACGTCAGGATCAGGAAGGTGTGCAGTGCGACTCGCGCGGGAGTCACCACGCGCTTCTTGACTGCCGGCACCGAAGGCCGTTCCAGCGTGGCCGTCACGTCCGGTTCTCCTTGCTGAACGTCTGGTACAGGTAGGGGATGATCACGCCGAGCGAGATCGTCAGCAGGATCACCGCCACCGCGGAACCCCGGCCGATGCGCGAGGCCTCACCGATGATGTTGTCGGTCACCAGCACCGACAGCAGCTCGAGTCCGTTGCGCCCCTTGTTGATGACGTACACGATGTCGAACGCGCGCAGCGCCTCGATCACCGTCACGACCGCGACGACGATGTTCACCGGTTTCATCACGGGGAACGTGACGCGGAAGAACGTCTGGGTCGCCGAGGCGCCGTCCAGTGCGGCGGCTTCCTTCAGCGCCGGGTCCACCGACTTCAGGCCGGCCAAGTACAGCAGCATGATGTAGCCGGTGTGCCGCCACGCCGCCGCGACGAGCACGGCGTAGAGGTTGATGTCCGAGTCGCCGATCCAGTCGACGGGCTTGTCGTTCAGGCCCAGCAACGAGTTCAGCAGACCGCCGTCCGGCGTGTAGATCAGCTGCCAGATGAACCCGATCAGCGCGAGCGACAGCACCATCGGCATGTACAGCGCGCTCTGGTAGATCCGGCTGCCCTTGATCTCCCGGTCCAGCAGCACGGCCAGCAGCAGACCGGCGCACGTCGGCACGATCAGCAGGAACGCCAGCCAGATCACGTTGTGCTGCACGGCGGGCCAGAACCGCGGGTACTCGGTGAAGATCTCGGCGTAGTTGTCGACGCCGATCCACTCGATGTCCTCGAGCCCGCCGATGCCGTTCCACCTGCTGAACGACAACGCGATGGATCCCAGTGTCGGGATCCACACGAACAGCAGGTGCACGACCGTGGGGATGCCGAGCATGAGCCCCAGCACCAGTTTGTCCGTGCCCGCGAGGGCGGTGGCACGCTTTCCACGCCGACGAGGCGGCGGCCCCTGGGGGGCCACCGCCTTCGGCTTCTCCTGCAATGCGGTCACTTGAAGATGTTCTTCGCCTGGTCGGCCATGCCCTTGAGCACGGTGTCGACGTCGTCGGGGTTCTTGATGAAGGCGATGAGGCCGTTGGTCGCCGCCTCGCTCGCGAAACCGGGGTCGGTGTCGCGGTCGAGGAACTGCGTGATGTGCTTGGCGTTCTTGATGACCTCGGCCGCCTTCTTCTGCAGCGCGTTGTAGCCGGACGTGTCCGCCTTCTGGTTGGTCGCGACCGCGGTCGGGTCGGCCTTGAGGTAGGCGAGCTGCGGCTCGGGCGACGACAGGTACTCGAGCAGCTTGAGCGCGCCCTCCTGGTTGCCCGGCTTCTTCGCCATCATGTAGCCGTCGATCGGCGCCTCGACAGTGTCGGTGCCGTGCTCCGGGTTGATCTCCGGGAACGGGAAGAAGTCCAGGTCGTCCTTCTCGGCGTCCGGGAACTGCTGACCCACGAACGCACCCAGCAGGTACATGCCGGACTTCTTCTGCTGCAACGTCTGCGCGGCTTCCTGCCACTCGCGGCCGAGCGCGTTCTCCTGGTGGAACGGCAGCAGCCGCTTCCAGGTGTCGAACACGTCCTTGACCTTCTTGTCCTGCCAGTTCTCCTTGCCCGCCAACAGGTCCACGTGGAACTGGTACCCGTTGATGCGGAAGTTGAGCTGGTCGAACGTGCCCATGCCCGGCCAGCCCTGCTTCTGCGCGAAGGCGATCGGGATCAGGCCGTCGGTCTTCATCTTCGTGGCGAGGGCGACGAGCTCGTCGAGCGTCTTCGGGACCGCGTAGCCGCGCTCCTGCCACACGCTCTTGCGGTAGAACATGCCCCACGGGTACTGCGTGAACGGCACGAAGTACTGCTTCTTGTCCGAGCCCGTGGACGCCTGCTTGAGCGCGTCGGAGTAGTTGCCGCCGATCTTGCCCCACAGGTCGCTCAGGTCGCCGGTGAGGCCCTGGTCGGCGAAGAACCGCATGCGGTACCCGGCGAACCAGGCGAGCACGTCGTCCGGCTTGCCCTGCAGGTAGTTGTTGATCTGTTCCTGGTACTGCTCGTGCTGCTTGGTGTTGACCGTGACGGACAGGCCGCCGGAGTTCTTCTCGAACGCCTTGACCGCCGCCGTGATCGCGTCCTTCGGCACCTGGTCGGACAGGTTGTTGCCGAAGGTGACGACCTTCGAGTCACTACCGGAGCCCGAACCGCCGCCGCACGCCGCGAGGCCACCGGTCGCGGCAACGCCGGCACCGGCCAGCATGACCCGCAACAGGGTGCGCCTGTCGAGTTGCGGCAACGGAGAGGAACCTGACGCGTACCGGACCATCTTCGCTCCTACAGGTGACACTCGCTCGTGTGTGAACCGAACAGGACTCCAACAAAGTTGCGCACAATGTGGTCCCAGGCACACATCCTGTCAAGTCCCGTTACTGAGCTGTTAAACCCGTGCACAGCCGGTTTCTAGCACGATCCCGGTACTTGTACCGGTCAACCGCCGAACAGACCCAAACGTGAAGTTGTGTTTGCTTGTGTTGACGTTGTGGGTGTTTGTCGTCCACTCTTGCCGCCGTGACGACTTGGCCGACTGACATGCCCGGGCTCGGGTGGGGTGCTGACTACAATCCCGAGCAGTGGCCTGAGCACGTGTGGGCCGAGGATGTCGAGCTGATGCGCGAGGCCGGGGTGAACCTGGTCAGCGTGGGGATCTTCAGCTGGGCGAAGATCGAGGTCAGCAAGGGTGAGTACCGGTTCGGCTGGCTCGACCGGGTGCTCGACCTGCTGCACGCCGGCGGCATCCGCGTCGACCTCGCGACGGCCACCGCCGCGCCCCCTCCGTGGCTCACCACCGAGTACCCCGAGATGCTGCCTGTCCGCGCGGACGGTGTGCGGCTCTCGCACGGCTCACGGCAGGCGTACTGCCCGTCGTCGCCCATCTACCGCGACCGTGCAACTGCGCTCGCGGCCGAAATGGCCTCGCACTACCGGGATCACCCCGCGCTGGCCGCCTGGCACGTCGGCAACGAGTACGCGTGCCACGTGAAGCGCTGCTACTGCGACGTGTGCGCGGCATCGTTTCGTGACTGGCTGTCATCCCGGTACACGCTCGATCAGCTGAACGACGCGTGGTCGACGGCGTTCTGGAGTCAGGGCTACACGGACTGGTCGCAGATCCTGCCGCCACGCGTGACGCCGACGTTCTCGAACCCCGGCCACGTGCTCGACTACGACAGGTTCTCCGACGACGCGATCCTCGAGCTGTACAAGGCCGAGCGGGACGTCCTGCGGATGATCACGCCGTCGGTGCCGATCACCACGAACTTCATGGTCAACTGGACCTTCGGCGCGCTGGACTACTGGAAGTGGGCGCGCGAGGTCGACTTCGTGTCCAACGACCACTACACCGAGTCGCAGTCGCCGGACCGGCACGTCGAGCTCGCGATGTCCGCCGACCTCACGCGCGGGCTGGCGGGCGGCAAGCCGTGGTTGTTGATGGAGCACTCGACGTCCGCGGTGAACTGGCAGCCGCGCAACATCGCCAAGCTGCCCGGCGAGATGCGGCGCAACTCGTTCCAGCACATCGCCCGCGGCGCCGACGGAGCCCTGTTCTTCCAGTGGCGGCAGTCGCGCGGTGGTGGCGAGCGCTACCACTCGGCGATGGTGCCGCACGCCGGAACAGAAACGAAGGTGTACCGCGAGGTGTGCCAGGTCGGTGCCGAGCTCGGGCGGCTGTCCGATGTTGTCGGATCCACTGTGGACGCTCCGGTCGCGATCCTCTTCGACTGGCAGTCGCAGTGGGCTCTGGGGCAGGACGCGCACCCGACCGCGGACTTCGACTACTTCAAGCAC
>JAVXWK010000140.1:0-3007 GCA_032230575.1 Pseudonocardiales bacterium
AGGGGTCTGACCCCTTAACCTGCGGCGCCCATGCGCCAGAAGTCGCCAGAGACCTATGAAGAGAAGCTCGCCCAGCTCCAGGAGCTGCGCCAGCAAGCAGTCCACACCAACCCGCAGGCGGAGGAGAAACAGCACGAGCGCGGCAAGCTCACCGCCCGCGAGCGGATAGACCTCCTGCTCGATCCGGGGTCGTTCGAGGAACTCGACACCTTCGTCCGGCACCGCACCAGCGACTTCGGGATGCTCGACAACCGCCCGTGGGGCGACGCCGTGGTCACCGGCCACGGCACGATCGACGGCCGCGCGGTGGCCGTCTTCTCACAGGACTTCACCGTCTTCGGCGGCTCGCTCGGCGAGGTGATGGGCGAAAAGATCGTGAAGGTGATGGACCTGGCGGCCAAGATCGGCTGTCCCGTCATCGGCATCAACGACTCGGGCGGCGCGCGGATCCAGGAGGGCGTCGTGTCACTTGGCGCCTACGGCGACGTGTTCGTGCGCAACGTGCAGTCCTCGGGCGTGATCCCGCAGATCTCGGTGATCATGGGGCCGTGCGCTGGCGGCGCGGTCTACTCCCCCGCCATGACCGACTTCATCTTCATGGTCAAGGAGACCTCGCACATGTTCATCACGGGCCCCGACGTGATCAGGACGGTCACCGGCGAGGAGGTGGAGTTCGAGGAGCTCGGCGGAGCCATGACGCACAACTCGAAGTCGGGCGTGGCTCACTTCGCCGCCGAGGACGAGCAGAGCTGCCTCGAGGACGTGCGCTACCTCATGTCGTTCCTGCCGCAGAACAACCTCGAGCTGCCGCCGCAGATGGACACCGGTGACGACCCCGACCGCGCCGACGAGGCGCTCGACACCGTGGTGCCGGACAACCCGAACAAGCCATACGACATGCGCGACGTGGTGCATCTGGTGGTGGACAACGGCGAGTTCTTCGAGGTGCAGGAGCACTTCGCGCGCAACATCATCGTCGGTTTCTCAAGGCTGAACGGCCGCCCGATCGGCGTGGTGGGCAACCAGCCGAGCCAGCTCGCCGGCGTGCTCGACATCAGCGCATCCGAGAAGGCCGCGCGCTTCGTGCGCTTCTGCGACGCCTTCAACATCCCGCTGCTCACGTTCATGGACGTGCCCGGCTTTCTCCCGGGGACCTCGCAGGAATGGGGCGGGATCATCCGCCACGGCGCGAAGCTCCTGTACGCCTTCACCGAGGCCACGGTGCCCAAGGTCACCGTGATCACGCGCAAGGCGTACGGCGGCGCGTACGACGTCATGAACTCAAAGCACATGCTCGCCGACTTCGTGTTCGCCTGGCCGACCGCGGAGGTCGCCGTGATGGGCCCCGAGGGCGCGGTGAACATCATCCACCGGCGCGATATCCAGAGCTCGCCGACCCCGGACGAGCGGCGCGAGAAGCTGATCGGCGACTACAAGGCCCGCTTCGCGAACCCGTACTCGGCGGCCGAGCGCGGCTACATCGACGACGTGATCATTCCGCACGAGACGCGGCCGAAGCTGATTCGGGCACTGGAGCGACTCCAGACGAAGCGGGTGGAAACGCCGAAGCGAAAGCACGGAAACATCCCGCTCTGACCTCCGGCAGGCCGCCGGCGCTCAGCGCGTCACGGTGAAGCAGCGCTTGCCGAGCACCTGGCCATAGTTGCGGCGCGGCCTCGGCCCGAACCCGGGCCAGACGTACCAGCAGTACCGCCCCCGGGCGAGCCGCCGCCTCAGCTGGAGCTGGTTGTCCCGCGGCCAGCGGTTCAGCACCAGCTGCTCTCCGCGGAACAGCTGGACGTTGTAGTACCCGGCGCGCCTCACCCGGAGCCAGGTGAGCAGCGGGGGGTCGCTCTGCAGTATGCGGCCAGTGGGCGTCAGCAGCCGCGATGCCGTCGGGACGACCTTGACGCGGTCCACCGAGCGGTTGCCGGCCTGGTCGACGAGAACGACGACGTATCGATAGCGGCGCTCGTTGCGCACGCCGCGGTCGACGAACGACGAGCCCTCGCCTCGGAAGACCACCGTCGCTCCTCCGGCACGAGCCCTCGTCACCACGGCCCCGGCGTCGGGTGTAGCGGTCCAGCGGAGCCGCACCTTTCGGTTCCGCGGCGCCGCCACGACGTCTGGCGGGGGCGGCGGCGTCGCGTCGTAATTGAGCGGCAGTGCAGCCGTTCCGACGTTGCCGGCGAGGTCACTGCAGCTGCCGTCGACCAGCACGCCGGCCGCGTCAGCGCCCGCGTACGACACGTTCGAGCATGACGCGATGCCCGAGACGCTGTCGGTGCCCTCGAACTGAAGGTTCACCGGGTGGTTGAACCAGCCAGCGTGGTCAGGGGGGCGCGCGGGCCGAACCCCGGTCACCTGCGGCGGAGTGCGGTCGATCCCGATCCAGACCGTCTTCGTCTGAGGCGCACCACCCCAGTGGACGGTGCAGGTGCGGGTCACCCGCCCCGGCTGGGTGACACGGCCGGTGGTGCAACCGTCATCGACTTCGCCCGTCGGGGGGGTTATGTCCCAGACCACGGTCACCGACGGCGCCGAGTACCAGCGGTCGCACGAGTCCGAGCCGCTCGACGTATTGCAGTACGCGTCGATCGTCTCCGCAGCATTCGCCGGCGTCGCGAACAAAACCGCCAGTATCACTCCGAGCTGGGCGGCGCGGAGGAGCACAAATCCACCGTAGGCCGGGCGAAGAAGCGCGTCAAGCCACGAGCGAGGGCTCTTCCACGGGTACGTCTCTTGTCACCAGCGGCAGGAGCAGACAGGACACGACGAGGACCCCGGCGAGCACCATCAGCGGCATCTCGAACCCGCCCGTCGAGTCCTCTGCGATGCCGGTGAAGGCGGGGCCGGCGAACCCTCCCAGGTTCCCCACCGCGGCCACCAGGGCGATGCCCGCGGCCGCCGCGCTGCCACACAGGGAAGCCGGGGGCAGCGCCCAGAAGCGGGGCAGCGCGGACAGGATCCCGACCGCGGCAAGGGTGATGCTGAAGGTGAGAAGCAG
>JAVXWK010000153.1:0-4874 GCA_032230575.1 Pseudonocardiales bacterium
CAAGACAGCCCTTGCGCTGCAGTGGTCCCATTCCGCGCGGCAGGACTTCCGGGACGGCGACCTCTACCTGAACCTGAGGGGGTTCGACCAGGACGGACAGCCCGTCGGTCCCGGCCAGGCAGCGGAGTTCCTGCTGCAGGGGCTGGGCGTGAAGGACGTGCCGAGCGGCGATGAAGCGCGGTTCGGCCTGCTGAGGACCGAGCTGGCTGGGCGTCGGTTGTTGCTGGTGCTGGACAACGCGGCAACGAGCGACCAGGTGTTGCCGCTGCTGCCCGGCACGGCCACCGTACGGGTGATCGTCACGAGTCGTAACCAGCTGCGCCCGCTCATGGTGCGGCACGGCGCAACGAACATTGCGTTGCGGCAGCTGGACAACAACGCGGCACATGCGCTGCTCGCCGCAGTGCTGGGTGCCGAGCGACTCGATGCGGAACCAAAGGCCGTCCACGAGATCGTCGAGCACTGCGCCGGACTTCCCTTGGCCCTGCGGGTCTTCGCCGAACGTGTGGCGAGGTTCCCGGACACCCCGCTGCACGAGTTCGCTGCCGAGCTGCGCACCGAGCGGCTCGATGCGCTCACCGACTACGACGATGTCGACGTGCGCACGGTGTTCTCGTGGTCGTACCGTGCGCTGGATCCGGAAGCCGCCCGGATGTTCCGCCTGCTGTCCGTCCATCCAGGAGCCGATCTCGATGTCGGCGCCGCGGCTGCGCTGGCCGCGGTGACCGTCGCACAGGCGCGCCGGTTGCTGGAACGGCTCGTCGCGGACCACCTGGTGCAGACCCGCTCGCCTGGCCGTTACGACCTGCACGACCTGCTGCGCGCTTACGCCACCGAGTTGTGCGGCGATGACGAGGCAGCCGCCCTGAGGCTGACGGAGTGGTACGTCCACACGCTGGAGAACGCAGCGGAGGTGCACGGAGTCACCCAGGTGATGTACGCGGACGAGGTCTCGACCGGAGTTGTCCCGCAGCAGTTCTCCACCCGCTTCGACGCGCTCGCCTGGTGCCGCGGCGAGTGGGACAACCTCTGCGCCGTGATGCACGCGGCCCTCACCAGAGGTTGGGACCTGCTCGCGCAGATGATTCCCGTTCACCTGCGCACCCACTACGTCATCGAAAGGGTTCGAGATCGGGAACTGCTCTCGATGTTCGAGGCGGTCCAGGACCTCGGATCCGCGCGCGTGCGGAACTTGCTCAAGCTGAAGCTCGCCGCGACGTACGTCAACGTGAAGCGCTTCGAGGACGCGCTGCGTGAATTCGAGGCCGCGCTGCCACTCGTACGCGAAGCGGGGGACAAGCTCGCCGAGGCGGGTGGCCTCAACAACATGAGCGTCGCCTACCTGTCCATCGGCCGTGCGGAGGAGTCACTCGACTGCAACCGCCGGAGTCTGGAGCTGGCAGCTGAGCTAGGCGACCTGGACATGGAGTGCGTTTGCCGGGTGAACATCGTCGGGACGCTGAACGGCCTTCGGCGTCATGCCGAGGCACTCGAAGAAGCAGGTCGAGCGCGTGCGGCCGTCCGCAGGAAGTGCGACGAGTACGCGGCCGCGCGGCTGGACTCGCTGATCGCCGTCGCCCTGGTCGGGCTCGGCCGGCTCGACGAGGCGCTCGTCCGGTTCGAGCACTGCCTCGAGGAACTGCGGAGATTCACCGACGTGCGTTCGAGAGTCGCGGTGCTCGATGAGGATGTGGGCCCGCTGTTGTTCAGGCTGGGACGGCACGACGACGCCGTGCGGGCTTGGGAACAGGCGCTGGAGTTGGCTCGTGCCGTCGGCAACGACCGGGCTGACGGACTCGAGGCGAAGCTCGCGCTGGTGCGCGGTCCGGGACCGCAGTGAGGCGAGGTTTGCCATCCGTGTCGTCCAGGTCTGCCGCATCGGGTAAGCATGTGCCCGGAAGAGGGGAAGGTGCATGAGCCTGCACGTCGCGGTCGACTTCGGCACGTCGAGCACCTGTGTCGCCGTCTCGGCCCACGGCCGGGAGCCGCAGGTGGTCGTGTTCGACGGCCAGCCGCTGGTGCCGTCCGCTGTGTTCGCCGCCGCCGACGGGACGTTGTTCGTCGGTCAGGAGGCCGAGCGCCAGGCCGCGGTCGACCCCGCCCGCTACGAGCCGCACCCGAAGCGCCGTGTCGACGAGGGTGAGTTGCTGCTGGGCAGCACTGTGCTGCCCGTCGTGGACGTCGTGCGCGCGGTGCTGACCCGTGCGGTCGGAGAAGCGCGCCGCGTCGGTGGCGGGGCACCGGTCGACCTTCTCGTGCTGACCCATCCCGCGGACTGGGGAACCGTCCGTACCCGAGTGCTGATCCAGGCCGCGCGCGGGCTCGGCCGTGAGCTGGTGCTCGTGCCGGAGCCCGTCGCGGCCGCCGTCTTCCACTCCGCGAGCCACTCCGTTCCGGATGGAGCCTCTCTCGCCGTGCTCGACCTCGGCGGCGGAACGGTCGACGCGAGTGTGGTGACGCGCACGGGCAAGAGCTTCCGGGTGCTCTCGGCCAAGGGCGACCCGAGCTTCGGTGGCGCGGATGTCGACCAGGTGTTGCTGGAGCACGTCGGGGCGCTGGTCGCGGCCAAGGACCCCGAGGCGTGGCGGCAGCTCGTCGAAGGCCGGGAGATGGCCGACCGGCGCAAGCGGCGGGTGTTGCGGCAGGACGTGCGGGGCGCGAAGGAGACGCTGTCCCGGCACGCCTACACCGATGTGCCGATGCCGCCGCCGTTCCCGGACGCGCACGTCACCCGATCCGATCTGGAACAGCTGATCACCGCGCCGTTGAACCGGGCGGCCGCGCTGGTCGGTGCCGCCGTGCGTGACGCTGGTCTCTCACCACAGCAGCTGGCCGGGGTGTTTCTGGTGGGCGGGTCGAGCAGGATCCCGCTCGTCGCACGGCTCGTCCACGAGCACATCCGCGTGGTGCCGACGAGCATCGACCAGCCGGAGACCGTCGTCGCCCGCGGCGCGCTGCGGGCCGTGAGCCTCGACCCGGAGCGGACCGGGGGCGTCGCTCAGCAGAAGTCGCCGCAGGGCCGTCCGAGTGACGTAACGCACAACCTCCGGGTGACGGACGACGCCACCCGCAAGATCACCCGCCGGATCACGCCGCCGCCCTCCTCGCAGTTCCCCACCGCGTTCCCCACGGCCGCGCAGCCGCCGAAGAAGAAGAGCAAGGCGCCGCTGTTCGTCACGATCGGCGTGGTCGTGGTGCTCGCCGCGGCCGGAGTCGGTGGTTACTTCTGGCTGAACCGCGAGAAGGCGCAGCAGCAACAGAATCCGCCTGCCAATCAGCTCGCGGTGTATGACTACAGCTTCACTCGTCCGGATGGATGGGAGCAGACGGGCGGAGTCGCGAAAGACCGGCAGGTGCTTTTGCAACCGATCGACCGCAAAACCTCCGATCCGGATTCGCCCGTGGATCGCATTGCTGTGCAGGAGCAAACGCTTCTCTACGACAGTGACGCGGATCGCCCGCGCGCGTTGAAAGAACTGCAGAACCAATACGACAAGCGCGTGGATGAGGGCGACAAGGTCTCCGGATTTGCTGAAGCGACCACATTTGCGGGCAAGTCTGTTGTTCACTATCGCGAAGAAGTGAGTGGCGCTGCGGTGGACTGGTACATCCAGTTCGCGGGCAAGGCGCAGGTGAGCGTGGGCTGCCAGGCCACCGATGCGGGCAGGACGCAGGTCGGCGCCGCCTGCGAGCAGATCGTTCGCTCGCTCGTCATCAAACCGCAGTAGAGCACCGTCAGGGGAGTTGCCGATGTCCGCCAGCGAGGTTCTCGCCCGGTTCCGCGCCGAGGTCGGAAATGCCGTCACCCGCGCACGTCGCGCCTCGGGTGAGATCGGTGAACGCAACGCCAAGCTGCGGGAACGCACGCGCGACCTGGCTCGGCAGGCCCGTGAGCGCCGGGTCGAACCCGGTGCTCAGGCAACTTCTCCCGACGTCCGAGAGGCGGCGACCGGGTTCCGCGGTGACCGCGGACTGCCCGTCGAGCAGACGCCGGACGCCGCCGAACTGACTGCTCCACCTGCCCCCGCACCAGTTGAGACGCCGCCCTCGGCCACTCTCGGTTCTGCCGCTGTCGCCGGTCCGAGTGGTCAGCTTCCCCGTGTGGGTGACGATGACGAGGACTTTTCGCAGTCGCGAATCCTCTACTGACACCCGGTTTCACCCGGAGCCGTTTACTAGCGCAACTACTTCCGACGAAGTCGCGACAGGGTGGAACCGACGTGGCAGGGTCCTCGTCGGAAGAGGCGTACGAACCAAGAAGTACGACTTGAACTTCAAACAAGGGGGCATCTCCCAATGGCCGGTTATGCAGCGTCCGCAGAAGAACTCGCCGCGCTGGGCAAGCAGATTCTCGACGTCGACCAGGCGACGCAGGGCACGCTGCGCAGCGTCCGCAACACCGTCGATGGTCTGTCGAGCGCCTGGAAGGGTCAGGCCTTCACTGCCTTCACCCAGCTGATGGCGCGTTTCGACGACGACGCCAAGAACCTCCAGCAGGCTCTGGTCGGCATCGCGGAGCAGGTGGGCGCCAGCGCCGACACCTACCGCAAGCAGGAAGAGGAAGCGTCGCAGCTCTCCAACAAGATCTCGAACCGCCTCTGATTCTCAGCGGTCCTTCCAGCCTTCGTTTCGTCTTCAGCTCGAACAACACAGACTTCCAGGGGAGATAAAAATGTCCGGTGATGTGGTTCAGGTCAGCTTCGCCGACCTCCAGAACGCGGCAGGCTCGATCAGCAGCTCGGCGCAGCAGGTCCAGCAGCAGCTCGACGACCTCAGGACCAACGTCCAGAAGGTCATGGGTGGCTACACGGGTGCTGCCGCCGAGGCCTACCAGGTGAAGCAGCAGCAGTGGGACCGCAGCGCGGCGGACCTGC
>JAVXWK010000696.1:0-5134 GCA_032230575.1 Pseudonocardiales bacterium
CGATCGCCGGCGCCCTGGGCCTCGAGCACCGGGCGTTCGACCTCGGCGAGGCGGAGGCGCACCTGGAGGACGTCGACGCCGTCGTGCACTGCGCGGGCCCGTTCGCGCACACCTCGGCGACGATGGTCGACGCGTGCCTCAAGACCCGCACCCACTACCTCGACATCACCGGCGAGATCGACGTCTTCGAATCCATCGGCCTACGTGACATCGACGCGCGCAAGGCCGGCATCGTGCTGTTGCCCGGCGCTGGGTTCGATGTCGTCCCCACCGACTGCCTCGCCGCGATCCTGTCCAAAGCCCTGCCCACCGCCACGCACCTCGACCTCGCGTTCGTCGTCGGGGGAGGAGCGAGCGCGGGCACCACCAAGACCTCTGTCGAGGCCGCCGCCGTCGGTGGCCGCATCCGTGAGGACGGTGAGCTGAAGAGCGTCCGCATCGGACACCGCCGCCGCACCGCCTACTTCCGCTCCGGGCCGCGCGAGGTCGGCAGCATCCCGTGGGGCGACGTCAGCACTGCCTTCCGCTCGACCGGAATTCCGAACATCACGACGTTCACCATCGTGCCTGGCGTGCTCGGACAGTTGCAGCAGGTCTTCGCGCCCGTGCTGCAGACGCCGTTCGTGCAGAACGTCGCCAAGACCGTCGCCGGCAAGGTCAAGGGACCCGACGAGCGCAGGCGCGCCAACACCAGGGCCGAGGTGTTCGGCGAGGCCTGGGACGCGAAGACCAAGGTCGAGTGCGCGATCACCACCCCGAACGCCTACAGCCTCACCGCCGACTCCGTGCTGCGCGCCATCGGCAAGATCAATGGCGTCGCGCCCGGCTCGCACACGCCGTCGAGCGCGTTCGGTGCCGACTTCGTGCGCGAGCTGGACGGTGTGACCGCCAGCGAGATCCGGTTCGACTGATCCATCGTTTCCCCAGGTCAGCGCTACCAATATATTAGTTGTGCAAAAGACGTTTGCGGACGACCGCAAACGTCTTTTGCATAAGCCGGGCTGGGAGGGGTCCCGGTGAGGTGGCGTCACTCTGCGTGCATGAGCGATTTCGAAGTGGCCACCGAGGCCCTGCAGGGGATGGTCGGCATGCACGGCAGAGTGCGTGAGGACCTCGACTCGGCCAACGAGCAGACCAGAGTCCTCGCGATGATCCGGCCCCCGATGAGGGACCAGGTGACCGTCGACTACGTCACCGCGGCCTGTTCGGCGGGTCAGCAGCACGTCGACGACGTCACGAAGCTCGGCGAGGAGCTGCAGGCGCGCATCGACGAGCTGAAGGCGTCGGTCGAGCAGTACGAGAAGACCGAGCAGGGCAACCACCGGCGCATGGCGGTGACGGACTGATGGAGAACCTCACCGGGTACGAGATCTACCAGCTGGCGGCGCAGGGCGAGACGCCAGAGGAGCTGAACCGGGCGGCCGACACGTCGAGCCAGTCGCGAGCGCGCATCCAGAAGCTCAGCGAGGAGCTGGCGCAGCTCACCCGGAACATGCAGAACAACTGGAAGGGCAAGGCGTCCGACAGCGCCGTCCAGGCCGCGCAGCCGATCGAGCAGGCGTTGCAGCGTGCGCAGGAGACCCTGGACAAGGCGGACGCGTCGCTGCGGGCGCAGGCGCAGAACTACGGCACGTTCCGGCAGCAGGTGCTCGCCATGGCCACGCCGACGCCGCCGGAGCTGAACCTCCTCGACCACCTCACGCCGTGGGACACCGACAACGAGGCCGCGCGCAAGGAGTGGTTCGAGGCCGACGCGCAGAACCGCCGCGCCTACCAGAACTACGCCGGGCTGACGGGGCAGAACCAGGCGACGCTGCCGCGGATGTCCCAGGCACCGGGAGGCGCGCCGACGGCGAACACCGCGGTCAAGGCCCCGTCGGGTCCGGGCGTGAAGGCGGCCAACTCCGCTCCGCCGCAGGTCGCGGACACCGGTGCCACGGCGCCGTCGTCGTCCGGGGCACCGGAGGCGGGCGACAAGGCGGCGGCGCCACCGTCCACAGGCGGCGGTGACAAGACCTCGGCCAGCAACACGGGCGGCGGCCCCGCCGGTGGTCCGGGTGCGCAGACTCCGACGTTGCCGGGGCCCGCCGTCCCGAAGCAGCCGGGGGACCGGACGACCGTCGCGGACCTGCCGCCAGGGGGCGTTCCGGGCGCGATGCCGGTCCTGCCGCGGCCTCAGCCGGGCAACGACAGCGCGCACAAGTCAGGCCTGCCGAAGGGCGAGAACCTGCCTGGCGGCGGCGGGACCCCGGTCATACCGGGATCCATCGGCGATCCGACCGGCACCAGGGGTCTGAGGGGTTCTCTGGATCCGGCCGATCGCTCCGCAGTCGTTGGCAAGACCCTCGCCAACGGTCCGGCGGCGGTCGGTGCGCGAGGTGTCGCGGCCAAGGCAGGTGCGGCAGGAGTAGGCGGTTTCGGTGCGCCCGCCGCGCATGGACGTGAGGAGGACGACAAGGAATACAAGCGGACGGTGTTCCTGGAGGAAGACCCGGACGCCATCGTTGGCCAGCTGCCCGGCACGGCGGCGTCAGTGATCGGGGAGGGCTGATGCTGCGCGCACCGGTCGTGCTGTCGGACACGGCGTTCGACGTCCTGTGGCACCACGACGACCTCGGCGAGCACCACACCGTCCTGCACGTGCCGCCGGCCGAGGCCAATCCCAGGGAGGTCCAGGAGGCGCTGCACAGAGAGGGCGTGCGCGTCGACGACACCCTGGAAGCGTTGCGGGTGCTCGCGTTCGCGGACTTCGAGTGCTTCGGTTGGATCGCCTTCAACCGCGACGACACCCTGCCGGTCATCGCCGCCACGGCTGGACACCACGGCGTCTTCGCGCTCCGGGACAACGGCTACGTGCGGATCCAGGCCCTGCACGGCGACCCGTCCGACACGCTCGCCTCGCACCTGCCGCCGCTTCCGCCCGGCCGCGGCGCCTCGATCAACGCCCGCGCCGGAGAAGCCCGGAGCTCACGGGCGCTGGTCGAGCTGATGCAACGCCCGCGGACCGGCGCCGCGAAGCTCTACGCGGCGACGCGCGACCGGTACGGACGGCGGCGGCGTTCGGAGTCGTTCGTCAGCACCATCGACTGCCCCGACGGCCGCTGGCTGGTCGTCCGGTACACCGACAACAGGGGCGAGCGGTGGATCCACGCCACGCCCGCGACGCGCCACATCATCACCGAGTGGATACAGCGCATCGCCACACTGGACGCGCCTTAGCAATGGGTCTTTTGCGGGCGAAGTCCAAAGTCTCATTGCTAAGCAGCAGGTCAGGGGGTAGACGAAACCGATATATCAGCCGTTCACGCTGATATATCGGTTTGGCAGTGGACGTTAGCGCGGCGCGAGCAGGCTGGTGATCTCCTGCGACGCGGACACCGTGAGCAGGTGCTGGAGGTTCTCCGGCAGCTCCTCGCCGCGAGCCTGCTTCGCCTGCGCGTAGAGGCGGCCGGCGCGGTAGGAGGAGCGGACCAGCGGACCCGCCATGACGCCGAGGAAGCCGATCTTCTCGGCCGTCTCCTTGTGCACGACGAACTCCTCGGGCTTCACCCAGCGCTCGACCGGGTGGTGCCGCGGCGAGGGGCGCAGGTACTGCGTGATCGTGATGATGTCGCAGCCCGCGTCGTAGAGGTCGGCGAGCGCCTCGGTGACTTCTTCAGGGGTCTCGCCCATGCCGAGGATCAGGTTCGACTTGGTCACCAGGCCGAACTCGCGGGCCTTGGTGATGACCTCGAGGGAGCGCTCGTAGGTGAACGCCGGGCGAATGCGCTTGAAGATCCGCGGGACGGTCTCCAGGTTGTGCGCGAGCACCTCGGGGCGGGACTCGAAGACCTCGGCGAGCTGTTCGGGGACCGCGTTGAAGTCCGGGATCAGCAGCTCGACGCCCGTGCCGGGGTTCATCTCGTGGATCTGGCGGACGGTCTCGGCGTACAGCCACGCGCCGCCGTCCTCCAGGTCGTCACGGGCGACGCCGGTGACGGTGGAGTAGCGCAGGCCCATCGCCTGGACCGACTCGGCGACGCGGCGGGGCTCGTCGCGGTCGAGGTCGGCGGGCTTGCCCGTGTCGATCTGGCAGAAGTCGCAGCGCCTGGTGCACTGCTCGCCGCCGATCAGGAACGTGGCCTCGCGGTCTTCCCAGCACTCGTAGATGTTGGGACAGCCGGCCTCTTCGCAGACCGTGTGGAGGCCCTCGCGCTTGACCAGACCCTTGAGCTCCCGGTACTCGGGGCCCATCTTCGCCCGCGTCTTGATCCACGAAGGCTTCTTCTCGATCGGCGTCTGGCTGTTGCGGACCTCGAGCCGCAGCAGCTTCCGACCCTCAGGTACCACAGTCACGACCTCACCCTACGCTGCGGCCTCGCGTGTCCGGCGTCACGCACGTCTCGCCGAGGATAAGTGCCAGAAACGGGCTTCTGGTCGAGCATTCGTTGTTCACGATCTGTTGTTCACGGACGTTGTGCCGAACATGAACAACAGCGGCGAACCAAGATGGTTCCTTGCCCGGAGGTGACGACCGGGCCGGCCGGCGCCTTCCCAACTCCCCCCTCGGTGAGGGCGTCGGCCCCGGTTCACGGCAGGTCGGGCGTGATCCCGGTCAGCTTGATCGTGAGCTCCCAGAGGCGGTTCGCGGCGAGGTCGTCACGGGCTGCGGCGGTCATCCGTGCGACGGCCGGGTAGCCGCGCATGCCGTTGAAGCTGTCCGGGCCGTAGTACTCGCCACCGCGCGCGTCAGGCGACGTCGCGGCGTAGAGCTGCGGCAGCGCGCCCATCTCGACGGACTGTGAGAACAGGTGGCTGATCCTGCCGCCGAGGCGCAGGAGAAACGAGTTGTGCGCGCTCGCCATGTTGTTGGTCAGGTCGGTGGCCGTCACGCCCGGATGTGCGGCGATGGACGTCACGTCCGATGCGCGCCGGTCCAGCTCACGTGCGAACAAGATGTTGGCCAGCTTCGACATGCCGTAGGAGCTGCGGTAGCCGTAGGAGCGGTGCTCCCAGTTCGGGTCGTCGAAGTCCATGCGGCCGTACTGGTGCGCGAGAGAGGCGACCGTGACGACGCGTGCGCCAGGGCGTTGCCTCAAGGCGGGCAGCAGCAGCCACGTCAGAGCGGCGTGGCCCAGGTGGTTGGTGCCGAACT
>JAVXWK010000177.1:0-3101 GCA_032230575.1 Pseudonocardiales bacterium
CCGGCCCATCACCGTCACGAAGGCCGCCAGCACCACGAGCAGGCCGACGAACACCAGTCCGGTCGCCCGGCTGCGACGCCAACCGCGTGCGGCGAGCCGGTTGACGAGCGGCTCCATCGCGCAGGCGATGAAGAAGCTGACGAGCACCAGGATCAGCAGACCGCGCAACCGGCCCAGCACGTCGAGCGCGATCAGCACCCCCAGCACCACCACCGTCACTGTCAGCGCCGCGCGGGCCAGCCAGGGGGGCGGGCTCGCTTGCCATGCCGTGGGCGCGACGCCGGGGTCCGGCGTACCCCGTCGGCGCCCGGCGAGGCGCCTGCCCGCCCTTCCCACCGCGCCACGACGGCGGGGCCTGCTGGTTGTCGTGTCCCAGGTCATTCCCTCACTGTTGCAGTCCCGAAGATCCGCGCGCGTCACCGCTTTCCGCCACGCCCCAACCGCCGCGCCCCGGCTCAGTGGGCCCTGCTACGGCCGGGCCTGACAGGCTGGGGTCGATGACCGACCAGCCGAGCGACTTCGCGCAGGACGCGCCGCTGCTGCAGGCGTGGGCGCGGTTCGAGGCCGGCGACTCGACGCCGTTCACCATCCCCGGCCACCACCGCCGCGCCGGCTGGCTGTCCGACGTGCTGGGTCGGCTGCTGCAGGGCGACGTCCCCCTGTTCGGCGGCCTGGCCGACATCAAGACGGCCGACGCTACGCTCGCGGCCGCGGAACGCTTGGGCGCGCGGCTGTGGGGCGCCGACTGGTGTCGCTACTCCACCGGCGGCTCGACGCATGCCAACCAGGTCGTCGCCCTGGCGGTCGGGCGACCGGGCGACACGGTGCTGGTGTCACGGGCGGCCCACCGCAGCACGCTGTCGGGACTGGTGCTCGCGGGCCTGCGGCCGGTGTGGCTGCCCGCAGAGCTCGATGAACGCTTCGGCATACCGACGGGGGTCTCGGTGGCCACGGTCGAGCAGGCGCTCACCGAGAACCCCAGCGCCGTCGCACTGTTCTGCGTCGAGCCCGGTTACCTCGGCACGCTGTCCGACCTGCCGGCCATCGTCGCGCTGGCGCGGCAACGCGGCGTCCCCGTGGTGGTCGATCAGGCCTGGGGCGCGCATCTCGGCTTCCACCCCGCCTATCCGCCGCACGCTCTCGCCATGGGAGCCGACGCGATGGTCCTCAGCGCACACAAGACGCTCCCGGCCTACTCCCAGGCCTCGATCATCGCCGCTTCCACGCAACGCCTGGACGCCGACCGCCTCGACCGGGCCTTCGAGGCATCGGCGACGACCAGCCCCGCAGGCTCCGTACATGCCAGCACCGACGCGTCTCGCGCGCTGCTCGCCAGCCCCCTGGCGCACGAGCTGCTCGACCGCCTCGCGCACGTGACCGCCGACGCGCGACAGCGACTGCGGGCGGAGATCCCTGGCTTGCGAACGCCCGGACCGGAGGACTTCGCGCCGGGCCGCTACGACCCGGCCAAGCTGGTCCTGCAGCTGGACGGCTGCGGGCTCGACGGCAACGAGCTCGAGCGGGCGCTGATCGATGCCGGGATGCCGGTGGAGCTCGCCGACCGCGACACCGTCGTACCGATCGTGACGATCCTCGACGACGGCCCGACGGTCTCCGCCCTCGTCGACCGCGTGGTCGAGGCGGCGGCCCACCTTGCCCGCACGCCGCGGCCGCCGGCTGTCTTCGCCGCCTGGGCGCAGGGCATTCCGGAGGCAGGCCTGACGCCGCGCGAGGCGTTCTTCGCCCGGCACGAGACAGTCGACGCGGGAAGTGCGGTCGGTCGGGTCAGTGCCGAGGTCGTCGCGCCGTACCCACCCGGCGTCCCGGTCCTCGTGCCCGGTGAGGTCATCAGCGAGGAGACGCTGTCGTTGCTGCGGGCAGCAGCGGACGGCGGGACGCGCATCGCCTACGCCGCCGACCCGTCCATGGCGACGGTGCAGGTCGTCGCCTGACCGGGCGCGTGTCGTCAGCCGCCTGCGTCGCGGTCACAACGGGCACACGTACCGGAGCTCGGTCTTGGTCCGCGCACCGACCTGCGGACTCATCGGCAGCTCCTTTCCGCCCGGCTCGCGCAGCCACGCCAGGAACGCGTAGGGCTGCTTTGTCTCGCCCCGGGCGTGTCCGTCGCACCGCGACAACGAGAGCACAACGGGGATCGAGGCTGTCGGATGCGCGGCGTCGAGCCGGGCGAGGGGGCTGTCACGTCGTGTCGCGTGCAGGCCATAGATGACGTTGCCGGCGAGCTGGGTGATCTCGCGCACCGCACCGGTGTCCTTGAGCCGAACCTCGAGCGTGCCGTGCAGGACCGGACCCCCGACCGCATCGGCCGGCCCCCTGCGCCAGGTGTCGCCGAACGCTAGTGAGACCTCGGCGGCCAGCCGCTGCGCAAGGCATTCGCCGGAGAGCACGCGAGCATGCACCTTGCCGGGGTCGCGCAGGGTCAGCCGCACCCGACGAGCTGGTTCCTGCCCGACCGCCATTCGCACCGTGGCGACCACGCGCCCGGGTGGCTTGCTGCTCGCAGCGCACTGGGCCTTGCCGTAGGTGATCGGCAGGTTGACGGAGATGCCGGGCGCCACCGGCGAGTCCTTGTCCACCGCAGGCACGGCCGCAAAACCCGGCATCGACAAGGACAACCGCGACACGTGCACCGGCTCCGGGCCCTCGTTCAGCAGGTTCACCTCCACGCGACGCAACGCCTCGTCACGGCGCAGCTGAACCAGGCTCGCGCTGACGCCGGTGGGCGCCTTGTCCGCGGATGCGGCACCGTCGCCGGACCCGTCGCCGTCCCGGTAGGCGAACAAGAGGAGTGCCCCCGAGATCAGCAGCACCAGCAGAACTGCCCCGGCGCCGGGCCCCACCGGGTGCCGACGCGACATGTCCACCACGTCGTCAGCCTGGCACAGCGCCACCAGCACCGGGGTTCCCGACGAGACGACGCCGCGCGACGACGGAGGTCACGAGCGTCGGGTCGCCGCCAGCTCGTCCAGCATCCCGTGCAGGTGCGCGGCGGCGACCTCGATGTCGGCGTACTTGCGCTGAGCGGCCCGGACCTCGGCGGAGATGACCCCGCACCGGTGCACGTTCTCGAAGTCGCCGTC
>JAVXWK010000197.1:0-5186 GCA_032230575.1 Pseudonocardiales bacterium
CTCGTCGTGGAAGGCAAGGCGCGCAACGTTTCTTCTATCGACGACGTCCGTGTCGTCGCCGCGCCGGGCGACGGCGACGACACGATCGTCGAGGTGGTGCGAACCGAGGGCGCCGGCCGTCCGGTGACGGTGGTGACCGCCGACCGCGAGCTGCGGCGGCGGGTGACGGCGCTGGGTGCCGAGGTGGCCGGACCCACCTCGGTGCCGCGCCGCTAAAGCCTGAAGAGTTGTTCGAGCACCTGCGCCACGCCGTCCTCGGTGTTCGGCGGCGCGTGGTTGCTGCAGGCCTGCTTCACGATCGGGTGCGCGTTGCCCATCGCGTACGCCGTGCCGGCCCAGCCGAGCACCGACAGGTCGTTCGGCATGTCTCCGAACGCGATGACCTCGTCCTTGTCGATTCCCCTTGTGTTGCACAGGGATTCGAGCGTGGCCGCCTTCGACACACCGGGAGGGCAGATCTCCAGCATGCCCGTCCCGCCGGAGTGCGTGACCGTGACGTGCTGCCCGACGGCCTCCTTGGCGATCTCCATCATGTGGTCGCACTCGCCGTCCGGCGCCCACGCCAGCATCTGCACGACCTGGTGCGCTTCCTCGAAGACGTGGTCGAGCAGTTCCAGTGTCCGATGTGGATTCTTCGGTCCGAACCCCTGGAAACCAGGTCCTGACAACGTTTCCAGTCCGGTCTCGACCGCGATGGTGACGTTCGGGATGACCTCCTCCAACGCCTCCGACACCTTCCGCACGACATCGAACGGCACCGTCTGCGCGTGCGTGACTTCCTGGTTCGTCAGGTCGTAGATCAACGCTCCGTTGGCGCAGATCGCCGTGCCGGTGAGCTCCAGGTTCTGCACGAACCGCGGCGGCCGCGCGGTGACGATCACGACGTCCGCGGCGACGGCGTCGAGCGCGGCGCGGGTGCGGTCGCTCAGCACTCCGCCCGGCTGCAGCAACGTGCCGTCGAGGTCGGTCGCGATCAGCCTGATCATCGGCCGATTATCGGGCAGGAGCTACTTCCGGCGGGCGAGAAGCCCGGAAACGGTCACCTCAGCGGTGCGGCGCACGGTGTCGGTGAAGTCGATGCGCAGGGCAGCCAGCTCAGGGTCGGCCGCGAACGCGCTGAGAATCGCCTCCGGTGGCCGGCTGCACGGCCAGGCGGCGATCGCCGTCAGCATGACGGTCTGCACGAAGCTGATGGCGTCGGCGCCGCCGAGCTCGGGCACGTGCCGGGTGACGATCCGGACCAGTTCCTCGAGGGACTGCTTGGCGGCGTACTTGTGGCGGGTCGCCGTCTCGGCGGAGATGTTGTGCTCCAGCACGGCAGCCTGCGCACTCGCGAGGTCGCACAGCACGGGTCTGTTGGTCAGCGTGGAAGCGAGGAGTTCGGCCAGCTGGTCCCCGGAGCTGGGCGTCCGCGCGCGCTCCAGCTCGGTCACCCAGTCCGCCATCTCCGCTTCCAGCAGCTCCAGCAGCACGGCTTCCCGCGAGTCGAAGTAACGCAGCACGTTGGCCTTGGCCAGGCAGACCCGGCGGCTCAGGGCGCTGAGGCTGAGCTGGGCGACCGGCATCTCGGTGAGCATCGCGGCCGCGGCGTCGAGGATCTGCCGCCGCCGCTCGGTGCGCTGCTCGTCGGTGCGCGCTCGCTGGAAGGCCATGTCACGCATGTTACAGACCAGCGGTACTTTACTAAGAGACCGGTGGTCCGTTATGTTGGAGACATAAGATACCGACGGTCTGTAACGGAGTTGCGTCATGTACCAGGTTCCTGACCAGCGTGGAAAGCTCATTGTCGTCACCGGCGCGAACAGCGGCACTGGCAAGGAGACGGCGAAGCGGCTCGCCGGTGCCGGAGCCGACGTCGTGCTCGCGGTGCGCACTCCTGCCAAGGGCGAGCAGGCCAAAGCGGAGATCCTCGCCGCGCACCCCGGCGCTGTCGTCGAGGTCCGTCGGCTCGACCTGGCGGACCAGGCGTCGGTGCGCACGTTCGCCGAAGGGCTGATCGAGGACGGCAGGCCGCTGGACGTGCTGGTCAACAACGCCGGCGTGATGAACGTGCCCTCGCGGACCGAGACGGTGGACGGCTTCGAGCTGCAGCTGGCCAGCAACTTCTTCGGCCCGTTCGCTTTGACGGTCCGGCTGCTGCCGTTGCTGCTCGCGGCTCCCGCACCTCGGGTCGCCACGATGAGCAGCGGCACCGCGAACGGCGGGCGGATCAACTTCGACGATCTGCAGTCCGAGCAGCGGTACAGCCCGTTGCGCGCCTACGCCCAGTCCAAGCTGGCCGACCTGCTGATGACCCTGCACCTGGCCGAGCTCGCGGCCTCGCACGACTGGCCGTTGATGTCGACCGGCGCGCACCCCGGCTACACCCGCACCAACCTGATGATCTCCGGTCCTGGCCTCGACGGTGGCAAGCGGAACGTGTTCGAGTCGTTCGTCTCCAGGCTCCTGCCCTCGATGGGGCCGGAACAGGGCTCCGAACCCCTGCTGTTCGCGGCAGCCGACCCCGCCGCTGTGTCCGGCGCCTACTACGGTCCGCGCTGGGGGCTCGTCGGCTCGACCAAGCGTGTCGCTCTGCCGCGCACCAGCCGTGACAAGGCGGTGGCGGCACGCCTGTGGGCCGAGGCGGAACGGCTCACCGGGCTCTCGGGCAGGATCTTGGTATGACCCATCGAGTTGACGACATGCCGTTGCCGGTCTGGCTCCCGGAGTCCGGAACCGGGCCCGGCATCGTGCTGATCCAGGAGATCTTCGGCCTGGACGGGTACCTGCGGGGCGTCGCCGAGCAGCTCGCCGCGCTCGGCTACGTCGTGGCGGTGCCCGAGCTGTTCCACCGCTTCGAGCCGGGCTGGGTGGGCGAGCACGACGAGGCGGGCATCCAGAAGTCGATGGAGGTCGTGCAGAAGCTCGACTTCCCGCTCGCCGTGCAGGACGTCATCGGTTCTGTTCAGCACTTGCGCGGTCTGCCCGAGGTGACCGGCGGCGTCGGCGTGCTCGGCTTCTGCCTCGGCGGCACCCTGGCGTACGCGGCGGCTGTCGGCTCCGACCCGGACACCGCCGTCTCGTTCTACGGCTCGGGCGTCCCGGACCAGATCGACACGCTGGACCAGGTGTCGTGTCCGATCCTGTTCCACTTCGGCACCGAGGACCCGTTCATCACCGGCTACCAGAAGGTCGCGGACGCGGTCGCCTCACACGACGGCGCCGAGATCGCGCTGGAGCCCGCGGGCCACGCGTTCCTCAACCACCTGGGCCCCTGGTACGCCGAGGACGCCGCCGGCCGCGCCTGGGAGCGCACCGCCGCGTTCCTCGCGCGCACCCTTCCCGTCTAAGCAATGCACGGCACCGCGAGCTGCTGCGAGAAGAACCTCTCCAGCGGCTTGCGGTGCAGCCGGCGTTCCACGGCGATCAGCTCGTTCTTCCGGTAGTGCCTGACCTGCGTGCGAGTGACGACGAACCCGTTCCGTTCGGTTGTCGGCATCTCGTCGTAGATGAGCGCGTGCTGTCCTTGTGGCACAACGACATCCGCTAGCCCCTCAGGAATCTGCCGCGCCCTGTCCGCAACCGTCGCGGCCAGCGAGTCGGGCCGGTTCCGCAGCTTGCGGTGCGGCCACGGCACTCCGTGGTGCTCGGCCTCCAGCGTCCGGTGCAACGCCCTCGCGGCATGCCGGATGGCCTTGATCGAGTCGCCGGTGATGGTGTGCGCGTGCGGCACGTCGAGACTCGTGTCCCTCCTGAACCCCGCACACACGATCACCTTGTCGTACCGCAGCTCCCCGGTGCCGTCGATCATCGCCACGAACTCGTTGCCGTCCTTGGCAATCCGCTGCACAGTCCGCCCGACCGTGTGCGTGAGCCGCGCCGTGCTCGCGATGTTGTCGGCCGTCTCGAACGCACTGTGCCCCCGCCCGATGATGAGCACCCGCTTCCCGGCGTACTCGGTCGGGTCAGTGCTCGCGCTCGCATACGTCTCGGCGTTCTCGATCCCCGGAATGCCTGGCACGTAAGGCTTCTTGCCGGTGGCGAGGATGACGTGCCGCGCCTGGCCCAAGTCGCTGATCCGCGTGTTGTACCGGACGTTCAACGGCCGCGCGAAGTCCTCCAGGTATCGCACCAGATCGTCCGCATTCGGAAACGCCCGCTTGCTGTACCGCGCGAACGGCACCCCGTCGAACAGCGAGTTGTCGTCCGTGGAAAGCACCCTGTGCCTCGGGAACTCGCGGAAGAAGCCAGCCGGCTCCGGCCCCGCCTCGGCGACCACGTAGTCGCGGCCCGCCCGGTGCAGGAAGCGCCCCATCTGCAGGCCCGCGGGACCCGCGCCGACCACCAGGTACTCCACCATCACGCACCTCCCGGCGTCCTCTACGCCGTGCACGGCGAAAAGGTTCAGCTGGGCGGTTACCTCCCATGATGGGGGCTACCGGCGAGTTCTGGTCAACCTTCGCTCCAACGGACGAGATAGTCCGTACCGCCCACGTGATAGCGCTCTCTCGCCTCGAGGTGAACGTGTTCGAGGTGTCGCCAAGTCCACATCGTGGACGGCGGAATGGACACCTCGTTCCACGGTGTTGGATCGGGACGTGACGACTGGGAAGCGCCGTGCCCGTGTCCGCGCCCCTGAGCTGGTCGGACGCGGCTGGCTCAACACCGGTGGCGAGCAGATCAGCCTGAAACAGCTCCGCGGCAAGATCGTGCTGCTCGACTTCTGGACGTTCTGCTGCATCAACTGCCTGCACGTCCTCGACGAGTTGCGGCCTCTCGAGAAGGAACACGAGGACGTCCTCGTCACCATCGGCGTCCACTCGCCGAAGTTCGTCCACGAGGCCGACGCCGACGCGCTCAAGGCGGCCGTCGAGCGCTACGAGGTGCACCACCCGGTGCTGGACGACCCCGAGCTGACCACGTGGCAGCACTACGCGGTCAAGGCCTGGCCCACGCTCGTCCTCATCGACCCCGAGGGCTACGTCGTCCACGTCGCCGCAGGTGAGGGTCACGTCGAGGCGCTGAACACGATCATCAGCGAACTCAGGCAGGAGCACGAGGAAAAGGGCACGCTCCACCGCGGCACCGGTCCGTACGTCGCTCCGGCACCCGAGAACACCACGCTCAGGTTCCCGGCGAAGGGGATCGTCACGCCGAGCAACACGATCCTGGTCAGCGACTCCGCGCACCACAGCATCGTCGAGCTC
>JAVXWK010000223.1:0-2899 GCA_032230575.1 Pseudonocardiales bacterium
CCAGGTCCACCCGGATTGGTGAACAGCACGCCGCGCCTGCGGTCCTGTGCCGCCGCCTTCTTGCGGCTGATGGTCAGGTTGATCCGGTCGCCGGCCGGTTTGGTGTAGTCGAGCGGCGCCATGAGCGTCGCGCACTCCAGCTCGCTGAGCTTTCCGCTGCACTGCGCCCATTTGACCGGCTGGGCGTTGTACTCGGCGAGGGGGTCGGGAGGGTCGGCCGCGGCGCTCACGCCCGTGGCGGTGAGCGCGACCACGCCGAGGACGAAAGCCAGGAACCTGCGCAAGACGAAACCTCCGTGCCGAGTGAAATGACCTCTGCTGCCCGACGGTATGGCCGTTGAAACAGCTGAGACGGTTCTGTCACCCGTCCCGGTGATGTCAGCCTCAGGGCCTTAAGCTGCGAGTATGACCAAGCCAGCCAAGGCGAAGGAGGAGCTTCCCCCTACCCTCTCCGCCCGCACGATGCGCAAGATCGAGCGCGCGTCCGGATCGCTCGCCACCGCGAGCGTGTCCGAGATGGAGGAGCGGCTGCCGTGGTTCGCCCGGATGCCCGCGGACCAGCGCGCCAGCGTGCTGCTGCTGATCCAGAACGGCGTGGCGGGCTTCGTCGAGTGGCTGCACGACCGGCAGCAGGCGATCCGGCTCACCGCGGACGCGTTCCGCAGTGCTCCCAAGGACATCTCCCGGTGGGTCAGCCTGCGCCAGACCGTCGAGCTCGTCCGGATAGCCCTCGAGCTGTTCGAGGAGCAGATGCCGGAGATGGCGGCCGACGAGACCGAACGCGCGCTGCTGATGGAGGGCGTGCTGCGGTACGGGCGGGAGATCGCCTTCTCCGCCGCCACCTCGTACGCGGCGGCCGCCGAGGCGCGCGGTGCGTGGGACGCCCGGCTGGAAGCGCTGGTCGTCGACGGCATCGTGCGTGGCGACCCCGAGGAGTCGCTGCTGTCCCGAGCCGCCGCTCTGGGCTGGGACCCGGCGATCGAGGCGACGGTGCTGGTGGGCAACCCCGGCGGTGAGGACCCGCCGGCGATCATCTACTCGGTGCGCAGCAAGGCCGCTCGTGCCGGACGGCCGGTGCTGCTGTCCGTGCAGGGCTCGCGGCTGGTCGTCGTGCTCGGCGGCCCGACCGAGACCGGCGAGGACGTGCTGGGCCGGATAGCAGAGGGCTTCGGTGAGGGACCGGTCGTGGCAGGGCCCACGGTGGTCAACCTCTCCGAAGCCCATCGCAGCGCCAGCGACGCGTTGAGCGGCCTGCGCGCGGTCGTGGGCTGGCCTGCCGCGCCCAGGCCGGTGAGGTCGCTCGACCTGCTGCCGGAACGCGCGCTCGCGGGCGATCCGGAGGCCGAATGGCAGCTCGTCGACAGAGTTGCGCGGCCGCTGGAGGACGCGGGAGGCGCGCTGCTGGAGACCGTGGACGCGTTCCTGGAGGTCGGCGGCGTGCTGGAGACGTGCGCGAAAAGGCTGTTCGTGCACCCGAACACGGTCAGATATCGCCTTCGGCGCGTTCAGGAAATGACGGGAAGAAATGCACATGACGCTCGAGACGCGCTTGTGCTTCGCGTCGCTTTGTCTGTAGGACGCCTTGCTCGCTCCCGGGGGCTGTGGTAGCGAACGGCCTGTGACCGACTTCGCACGCATCCGTTAGGGTGAGAGCCAAACGACCTTGCCACACGCTGACCTGCGGAGACGTCGGGCAGCGTTCACCTGGCTGACACTTTTGTAGGATCTCTACAAATACGATCGCAGTACTTCGTTCTTTACGGCATGGGGTACCAGTGGGTTCACCAGCTTTAGTAATCGACGTGATCGCACTCCTCGCGCCCGGACAAGGGTCCCAGACGCCCGGCATGCTCGCCCCCTGGCTCGAACTGGAGGGGACCGAGAAGCAGGTGCGCACGTGGTCGGAGATCACCGGTCTCGACCTCGTCCGTCTCGGCACCACCGCCCAGGCCGAGGAGATCGTCGACACCGCCATCACGCAGCCGCTGGTCGTGGCTCTGGCGCTGCTCGCGTTCGGTGAGCTGCGCCGCCGCGTCGAGCTGCCCGCGGACGTGATCGTCGCGGGCCACTCGGTCGGCGAGCTCGCCGCCGCGGCGATCGCGGGCGTCATCAGCGCCGACGACGCGGTCGCACTGGCCGCCGTGCGCGGTGCCGCGATGGCCCAGGCGTGCGCGCTGGAGCCGACCGGCATGGCCGCGGTGCTCGGCGGCGACGAGCCGGAGGTGCTCGCGCGCCTCGAGGAGCTCGGTCTCGTGCCCGCCAACCGCAACGGCGCCGGCCAGATCGTCGCGGCCGGTCCGCGTCCCGCTCTCGACGAGCTCGCGGAGACCCCGCCGGGCACGGCGAAGGTCCGCAAGCTGGCCGTCGCGGGTGCGTTCCACACGAAGTACATGGCGCCCGCAGAAGATGCTGTGCGCGCGCGTGCCGCCGAAGTCACCACGCACGACCCGTTGATGCCGCTGCTGTCCAACAAGGACGGTCAGGCCGTCACCGAGGGCACCGAGGTGCTGCGCCGCCTGGTCTCCCAGGTCACCAGCCCGGTCCGTTGGGACGTCTGCCAGGCAACTCTCGTCGAGAAGGGTGTGTCCGGCTCCGTCGAGCTGCCGCCCGCCGGCGCTCTCACGGGTCTCGCCAAGCGTGCGATGAAGGGCACCGCCACCCTCGCCCTGAAGACCCCCGACCAGCTCGAGAAGGTCGCGGAGCTCTTCGACACCGTTGGAGCTGCTAAGTGACGACATTCCAGGCCCCGCAGGCATCTGCGGGTAGCCGCATCATCGGTCTCGGCAGCTACCAGCCCGAGACCGTGGTGAGCAACCACGACCTCGCCCAGCGCATGGACACCTCGGACGAGTGGATCCGCGAGCGCGTCGGCATCGTCAACCGGCACGTGGCGGCCAAG
>JAVXWK010000244.1:0-3160 GCA_032230575.1 Pseudonocardiales bacterium
CAGGGCGAGGAACGTACGGCGACGTTGGTGCGCCAGTTCGCGGCCGACCCTCCGACCTGCCTGTTCGGCACCCTGTCGCTCTGGCAGGGCGTCGATGTCCCGGGCGAGGCGTGCCAACTCGTGGTGATCGACCGCGTTCCGTTCCCGAGGCCTGACGATCCGCTGATGGCGGCGCGGGCCCAGGCCGTGGACGACGCGGGAGGCAACGGGTTCATGAGCGTGTCGGCGTCGCACGCGGCGCTACGGCTGGCTCAGGGTGCAGGCCGGCTGATCAGGCGCTCGTCGGACCGCGGAGTGGTGGCTGTGCTCGACTCGCGACTGGTGACAGCGAGGTACGGAGCCTTCCTCCGTACCTCGCTGCCACCGTTCTGGCTCACGACCGACCACGACATTGCGGTCGGCGCATTGCGGCGGATCAGTGGTGGTGCTCGTCCTTGACCTTCGGCGCCTTCACGGTGCAGACGTTGCGCTGGCACGCGGATCGTCTTGCCGGTGCTGCAGTCGGCGACCAGGTTGCGCGTCTTGTCCGTGGCGTGCGCCGGGGCGAAACAGTCCCGCGGAAACGACGAGACGTGAGCGTTCACGGTGACTTGTCACGACCCGCTCCTCGAAGGGTCTCTTATGGACGTTACGGATAACGGTTTGGTCAAGAACCTTCGCTGACGTCTTGACGCCAGTCGCCGTGAACGTTCACGGTACATCCACGAAACATCTGGGGCCAGGTAAAGGCCGCCAGACGCTCGTGACAACGGCGTCCTTGGCATCGCTGCCTGCTCCCGTGCTCGACCCGATGGCAGGTGTACCTGCCCGGTCGCAGGAAGCGTCAGGAGGAGAAGCTCATGAACAGCCGGTTGCGCTTAGCGGTGGCCGCGGTGTCGGTTGCCTTCATGGTCACTGCCTGCGGATCGTCGTCGTCGCCGCAGGAGGCGGCGCCCGCCGCAGAGTCGGGAGGCGACGCGGCACAGGCCGCGACCGAGGCTCTCGCAAAGCTCGCGGGACAGGTTCTCAGCAAGGGCCCGCACGGGGAGACAGCAGCTGCCGCAAGCACCGCAGACCTGACCGAGGACGAGGTCGCGAAGGTGAAGGCGATGCACGCCACTGCGGCCATCGTCCTGCACTACGGGGGGAACGACTGGTCGACGGCCCAGGTGGCCGGCCTGAAGGACCGGTTCGGGCAGCTGGGCATCAAGGTCGTCGCGGTCACAGACGCGAACTTCAAGCCCGATAAGCAGGTGTCAGACATCGAGACGGTGTTGGCCAAGAAGCCGGACATCATCGTGTCGATCCCCACAGACCCTGTCGCGACCGCCGACGCGTATAGGAAGGCTTCCGCATCAGGCGTCAAGCTGGTCTTCATGGACAACGCACCGCAAGGCCTGGAGGCCGGAACCGGCTACGTGTCGGTCGTCTCAGCGGACAACTTCGGCAACGGTGTCGCGTCCGCGCATCTGATGGCCAAGGCCCTGGACGGTAAGGGCAAGGTCGGCGTCATCTTCCACGAAGCCGACTTCTTCGTGACGAAGCAGCGCTACCAGGGCTTCAAGGACACGCTGACAAAGGACTACCCGGACATTGACATCGTCGAGGAGCAAGGCATCGGCGGCCCGGACTTCGCCGGAGACGCGCAGGGTGTGGCGAATGCGATGCTGACCAAGCACCCGGACCTCGACGGCATCTGGGCGGTGTGGGACGTCCCTGCAGAGGGGGTAATGGCGGCGGCCCGTGCCGCCGGGCGAAGCGACCTGAAGATCGCGACCGAAGACCTCGGTAAGAACGTTGCAATCGAACTCGCGAAGAACGGCCTGGTCGTGGGCCTGGGCGCCCAGGTGCCGTTCGATCAGGGCGTCACCGAGGCGAACCTCGGGGCAGGGGCCCTGCTGGGCAAGAAGGCGGAGCCGTACATCGCGTTGAGCTCCCTGGCTGTCGACCACGCGAACGTCCTGGAGGCCTGGAAGCAGGTCTACCACCAGGACCCGCCGAGCGACCTGAGGTCGGCGTACAAGAAGTAGGCCGGCGACTTCGACTTCCTGCAACGCGACGGAGCGCCTTCATGAGTGACGCACGGCACACCGATTCCGCTGGCCTTGCCGTCGAGATGCGCGGCATCTACAAGTCCTTCGACGGCACGCCGGTCTTGCACGACGTGGACTTCGACGTACGCGCCGGAGAGGTGCACGCGCTGGTCGGTGGGAACGGGGCTGGCAAGACGACGCTGATGAAGATCCTCCAAGGCGTGTATTCGCTGGATCGCGGGGAGATCCGGGTCGCCGGCCGAGTGGTACGCCTCGCATCGGTCCTCGATGCAAAGGCCGCCGGGGTCGGGATGGTGTTCCAGGAGTTCAGCCTCGTCCCGTCCTTGACGGTCGCGCAGAACGTCTTCCTCAACGCGGAGTCCCGCAAGGCCGGGCTGTTGGTGCGCGACAAGGACTCGGTCCAGCGGGCGCGGGAAGTCTTTGCGCAGATGGGCGCCGACGTCGACCCTGAGAAGACCATGGGCGAGCTTGGCACCGCCTACTGGCAGCTCACGGAGATCGCGAAGGCGCTGGCCAAGGATGCCCGCGTGCTCATCATGGACGAGCCGACGGCCAGCCTGGCACGTCACGAGTCCGAGGCGTTGTTCGAGCTGATCGGGCGCCTTAAGGACCGTGGCATCGCCATCATCTACATCAGCCACAGGATGCAGGAGATCTACGAGATCGCGGACCGGATCTCGGTGCTCCGCGACGGCCGACGGCTCTTCACCGAACGCGTGCAGGACGTGACGCCGGCGCAGGTCGTCGAAGGGATCGTCGGCCGCAGCATCGACGGACAGCTCTCCTACCGTGGGCGGCCGGTCCAGGACGACGCAGAGCCGCTGCTATCCGTGCGGAGCCTGCGCGCCCGCCCGCGGCTGACCGACGTCAGCTTCGAGGTCCTGGCCGGAGAGATTGTCGGCCTTGCCGGGCTCATGGGAAGCGGGCGTACCGAGCTGGCCCAGTGCCTGTTCGGAGTCGCGCGCGCCGACGGCGGTGAGGTACTGGTGCGCGGCCGCAAGGTCGACGTGTCGCACCCCAGCGACGCAATCGAGCGGGGTCTTGCGCTCATCCCGGAAGATCGCCGTGCGCAGGGCCTCGTGCTCGAGCACTCGGTGCGTGACAACCTGCTGCTCCCGCTGCTGCCC
>JAVXWK010000282.1:0-3808 GCA_032230575.1 Pseudonocardiales bacterium
CGAGTGGTGCTCTCCAGCTCGTTGCCGAACGGCGGCGTGCCCGTCGCCGTGTACACCAGCAGCGCTCCCAACGAGAACACGTCGCTCGCCGCGGTGATCTCCTCGGTCCCGCGCGCCTGCTCCGGCGACATGAACGCGAGCGTGCCGACCGTCCCGTGCTGGGTGATGTCGACGTCGTCCCGGTTCTTGGCGATGCCGAGGTCGATGATCCAGACGTCCTCGACGCCCAGCAGCACGTTGGCGGGCTTCAGGTCCCGGTGGACCAGCCCTCTGCCGTGGATCAGCCGCAGCTTCGCCGCGACCGCGCCCGCGAGCCACGCCACGGCCGCCGGACGCCACGGGTCGACCCTGGACACCAGCTGCTGCAACGGCAGGCTCGGCAGGTACTCGGTGGCGAACCACGGCTGCTCCGCGTCGGCGTTGGCGTCGAGCACCGTCGGGAACTCGCCGCCCGCCGCTTTGCCCACGTCGTCGGCGAACCGGGCCTCCCGCCGGAACCGCTCCCTGCTCACGGCGTTGCCGGCGAGGTTCGCACCGAGCACCTTGACGACCGCGAGCCGCCCCTGCTGCCGGTCGGCGCCGAGGAACACGTCCCCCATCGCCCCCGGCCCCAGCCTGCCCAGCAGCTCGTACTCGCCGATCTTGCGCGGGTCGTCACGCTCCAGCGGGTCCAGCTCCAGTGCCTCGAGCACGTCCACCGCGGAGCCGCCGGGCTTCGGCCACACGAACCAGATGCTGGTCACGGCGACGAGCGCACTGATGACACTGCCCAGCTTGTCCGCGCGGTCCAGCCCCTGCACCACCAGGAACACGACCAACGACACCGCGGCTGCGGCGAGCACGACACCCGCCACGATCCGGCGCTTCTGCAACTCGAGGCTCCCCCTGCTCGTCGGTCGTTCCCTTCATCATCGGCCAACGACGGCGAGCGGTTACGGGTTTCGCACTATCCGTGTTCGTTCAAGGCGAGCCGCCGAGGACCTCACGCGCGAAGATCACTCCCTGGCCGTGTTCCTCAGGGTTCGCGTCCGCGAGCCGGGCGCGATCACCCGAACAGCCCAGCCCTCGCCGACGGCCGGCCGTCGGCCTCGTGCTCACCGGTGACCTGCTCCGATGAGGCTCGCGGCTCGTTCCGCGATCGCGATCACGGTGGCGTAGGTGTTGGCCGATGGAATCCGAGGGATCACCGAGGCGTCGGCGATCCGCAGTCCCTCGACGCCGTGCACGCGCAGATCCCGGTCCACCACCGACATATCTTCCTCGCCCAGCTTGCAGGTGCCGACGTAGTGGTAGTACGGCCCGGTGGTCGCCCTGATGTAGGCCTCACCGCCGGACTCCGCTTCCTGTCCGCGCCACGGTGTGAGGGCGTGCGCGCCACCGATCTCGCGCACCAGCCGCAGTCCGTTCACCATCGCGGTCATGTCTCGCGCATCGGTCAGGTAGCGCGGAGCCAGCGCGATTCCGTTGCCGGCCAGGCGGAGTCGCCCACGGCTGTGCGGGGTCATCAGGGAAAGCGCGATCACGTAGGAGTTTTCTCCCGTCGGTGACAAACAGGATTGCAGATCCGGTGCGTCCAGTCCGGGATCGCTGCGGAGCAGTCCGAGCACCTCGACGTTGTTGTACGAGCTCGACGGCATCGGTCGCGCGCTGGTGTACATCACGAAGGAGAGGGGATGGTCGTGCAGATTCTCGCCCACGCCAGGCAGATCCGCGACGACGTCGATGTTCCCGTCACGCAGGTGATCGGCCGGACCGAGCCCGCTCCGCATCATCAACACCGCGGTTCCGATGGTGCCCGCGCACAGGATCACCTCGGTGGCTTCGGCGCGGATTTGTTGCCCGCCAACGGTGTAGTCGACGCCAGTGGCTCGGCGTCCGTCGAGCACCACACGCTGCACCAACGCATCCGTCACCACGTCGAGGTTGCCCCCTGAGCCCAGGTAGGCGTCGGCGGCGCTCTGCCTGACCCCTGCGACGATGTTCAGGTCGACCCAGCCGACACCTTCCTCCAAGCCACCGCTGATGTCCGTCGCACAGCGATGTCCTACCTCAACGGCCGCGTCCACGAACGCGGCTGCCGCCGGATGCCGGTGAGAGGCCGGGGCGACCTGAAGCGGGCCGCCGACACCACGCAGTGCCGGATCGCGCGTGGGAGCGTGCTCGCTGCGCTGGAAGAACGGCAGCAGGTCGTCGAACTCCCAGCCCTTGCCCCAGTCGTAGCTGCTCCGGTGGCCTCGGGCGAAGATCATCCCGTTGATGCTGGAGGAGCCGCCGAGCGCTTTCCCGCGTGGCCAGGCGAGAGTTCTGCCCAGCTCCGGCTCCGGCAGAGTCGTGTCCTGCCAGTCCGACTCGGTGCCCAGGAGTGAGAGCCACCTGTTCGGCGTGGCGGTCACCGGAGACGCGCTGCCCGCCTCCAGCAACAAAACGCCGGCGTTCGAGGACAACCGAGCGGCGATCACACAACCCGCGCTTCCGCCACCCACCACGATGTAGTCGTACTCAGTCACGTTGTAGAGGCCTCAGGTCCGTCGCGTACTTGCGAATGAGGGAGCGGGACAGGTGCGGGACATCCCCGGCGGCCTCCTGGAAACGGGCCGACGGGACGTCCGAACCGGACACTGCCGGTTCCGGCTCCTGGAAACCGTGCAGCAGTGGGAGGATCGAGTACTGCCGCTGGGTGTCGGGCAGAGTGCGCAGGGCGGCCTCCACGCGCACCAGCCAGTCGGAGTGGTCCGGGATCCGCACGATGGCGTGGCCTTCCTCGATCAGCCACTCCACGAACGTTTCGAGCGAGATCCCGTCGTCGTGCGGGTTGACCAAGCTGAAGGTCCGGTACCCGGAGGTGCCTCCGAGCCTGACGACCGAGGCCGCGGTGAAGTCCACGGGCAGGCCGTCGTAGTGAGCCCCTTCGCCGGTGTAGAAGGAACGCGGGGCCAAGCCGGTCGCGAGGACGCTGAACATCAACCGGCTGAACATGTCGTGCACGTTCAGCTGCCCGGCGTTCGTGCTGTGCGCGAGGATCATGGTGGAGCGGAACACCGTCACCGGCAGGCCGCACAGGTCGTGCGCCTCCCGCAACAGCACCTCGCCTGCCCACTTGCTCGTCGTGTACCCGTTGGCGTACCCGTCGTCGACGGGCTGGACCGGCAGCGCGGCGCGCACGTCCGAGTCCTCGTCGAGCGGCTGGCCCTTGTGCGACCGGGACACCGCGATGCTGGAGACGAACGTGATCGGCTTGAGCCGTTCCGTCATGGACAGCCGGATGAGCTCGGCCGTGCCCAGGACGTTGGCGTCGAACAGGTGCCGGTACGGCAGCACGTGGTTCACCAGGGCGCCCGCGTGGACGACCAGGTCCACCTCGCCGGTCAACCGTTCCCACGTCGCCTCGTCCAAACCCAGCCGCGGCTCGGCGATGTCGCCCGCCAGCACTTCCAGGTGGTCCGCGGCCAGCTTCAAGCGTCGCCGTGCGGCGTCCGGGTCCTTGCCGCGCACGACGACGATCAGCTTCCCGCCCTCCGGACCCAGTCGCTCCAGCCATTCGAGCGCCAGGAAACGACCCAGGTATCCGCTCGCGCCGGTCAGCACCACGCGCCGAGGCTCTCCACCAGGCCGGGGGAGATGGCGAGCGCCGTCCAGGGTCTCCGCGTCGATGAACCGGTCGAGGGTGAGGTCTCGAGCGTGCACCTCGTCGGCGTTCTCGCCGTGCACCGAAGCGAAACCGGGTCGCGTCGCGCCGGCGCGCAGCTTGGCCTCGGCGTGAGCGGCCAGCTGCCGCAGGTCGTGCGCGGGGCTGATGATGACGTCGACC